>CAZQYO010000035.1:9636-13894 GCA_964597415.1 uncultured Chitinophaga sp. | reverse complement strand
CAAGAGCGAATAAAATGTCTGCTGCCTGGTCAAAGCCAAACAAGGAATGGATATGATCGTTATTGGTAGCCGCCATATCGCCAAAGCGGTGACTGATGCGAAAATCAAGAGCTTGTTTTTTTACTGTTTCAATAGAGTGGCCGCTGATGATTCGCGTTCCTTTGAAAGTGTATGCTACGTATTCCTTTTTAGGCTTTTCTTCTTTCATTAAATCATCCGCAACATCAGCTTGCGCGGCCGCACGATTCGAAAAAAGAATTGCCAGCAGTAGAGTACTCAGTAGTTTCATGGGGCAATATTAAATAGTATTCCGAATGGCTTAAACTTCAAAGGGCGATTTTAATCAATCGCCCTTATTATTTCAGTGAAGGATAGGTAGATTTAATTCTTGCTGTACTTTTCAAAAAGAAAGTCCACGTCCACTTTTATCTCTTCCGCAATTTTCAGTATTACCGCTTGCGGTATTTTGATTTGATGGTCGGCTAATTTTACGTTAAACACCGCTGTGGCTCTGTACGGTTGCCCGTTTGCAATGGTGAGTTGACCGGGAATTTCTCTATCCTGTTTTATCCCGTGTACTTCAAAGGTTCCTTTTAAGGTGACGGGATAAGTGCCGTTCTTCGTAAAATCCAAATTATCTACAATTACTGCATCTAAAATTCCGAAAGGGTATTTATCGCTCTCCATGTAGTTCTCATTAAAGTGCTCCTGCATTAGTCGCTTGGGAAAAGTGAAGGTGGTCATCTGCACTTTGGCATACACTTTCTTAGTTTCCGTATTTAATACACACACGGCTTTTTGCGAAGTAGCCTCAATGTTTTCTAAAGGAGTTTTGGAGAAAAAGTGAATAAGCCCCCCCGTACAGGAATAGGTATTAGCGTATTTATCTGTTTGCGCCATACCGGAAGAAAATACACTAACCAGGAATAGAGATAACAACAACCAATTCTTCATAACAGCACTTTTTACTTTAACGCTATTGGGGATAATTATTATCTGCCCAACACTGCATGTATGTAATCAAACTGTCTGCCAGTTTTGGTAAATTCTGCGGCATAGCAATATAGCCCGGCTCGTGTTTTACAGATCCCATCACAGTTCCCTTTTCAAATTCGGCTTTCACTTCCTCATAAGTGGCTAATGAAATACCGGAGGCGGTGTGGAAAACAGCATGATGACAATTCACGGTGGCGCAGTTGTCGTCAATTATTTTTTTGATATGGAGCGAATAGGTATTAGTAGATGGGTCAATGGCAGAGCAATCAATAGCAGAAGGTTTCTGTGCTATATCTTTTGAACAGGAACTGTAAAGAACAATCAGAAAAACCACCCCCACCGGCCACAGAAATTTTCTCATTTATTGGCGAAAAATCTTTTTAGTGATGAATTTATCTCCTACGGCCACTTTCATCAGATAGATTCCGGAGGTAAGTGAACCGGTATTGAAAATAAAATCAGCAATGCCTTCATTTACGGGCTGGTTTAGTAATTCGTTCGTTAAGCGGCCATCTAAACTATATAGCCCTGCTTGTACCGTAGCATTTTCTTTCATAGTGAGTGATAATCCCAACTCATTGGTAACCGGATTGGGAAATATCTTAATTCCCGAAATTGTTTCAGACAGGTCATTGATACCGGTCGTGTTGGGCTGTATCGTTACATTGCCGGTATAGATAGTTCCTTCGGGTACGGTTGGCGGAGGGGAGGCTATGCTGGCCTCATTAAAGGCGAAATAAAAAGAAACAGGTCCGGTAGAAGCTGCCGGGGAGGTCCATTTGAAAACCCAGTTATGGGTAGAGTTGCCATTCAAATGGCCCATATATTCATACACTCCAGCAGTGGTAATTTTGGTAGTAGCTGCATTGGAAACGGTAAAAGAACCGGCTTTTTGATTGGAGGCATCTAAGGCCGTAATTTGAAATCCGTAATAGGGATTGCTCAGGAAGGCATTTAAAAGTAAAGCGATATTATACGTGGTGTTTGGAGCGTATTTAAAACTGCTGTTAAGCGGAATACTGGGGGTAGCAGTGCCTATTGATAAAGTAAAATCATTGGCAGTTGCTGCCTGTGATGGAGAAGGATGGCATCCGCTCTGTGCGCATGTCACATTAGTAACCGGGTCGCCACAATTACCCGGATCCGGATAGTTAACGTGAGAATTTACTTTAGTGGTGTCCACCAGAATAAAGACAAAAACAATCATTGCCGTGAATAGTAAATGGTTCTTCTTCATGAGCTTATATTTTTCCAAAGAAATGAAAAAATGCGGTAGCTGCAATTTTTTCCACTGTTAAGATTTCAGTACTTGTTCGGTTGCTTTTTTTGATAGCACTCTGCGGATAATCTTTTCAATCTTTCCCTTTTTATCAATCACAAAAGTGCTACGGTAAATACCCTCATACTCTCTGCCGTACAATTTCTTGGGACCCCATACTCCGTAAGCAGTAATAATTTTCTTGTCCACATCTGCCAAAAGAGAGAAAGGGAGTTTAAATTTTTGGATGAATTTGCTGTGCGATGCAGGCGTGTCGGGGCTAACTCCCAAAATGGTGTACCCCTGCTCTTTGAGTAAGGGAAAGTTGTCACGAAAGTTGCAGGCTTCTTGGGTGCAGGTGAGGGTATCATCCTGCGGATAGAAATACAGGATCACCTTTTTGCCGAGAAAGTCTTTGAGTGAAACTGTTTTTCCATCCTGATCTTTCGCTTTAAATGCGGGAGCTTTATCTCCTTCCTGTAAAGTAATCATCTGCGTATTTTTTTTATGAAGGTGTTATCAATAGCGAACGAAAATAGCGAAAGACGAGAAACAAAATTGGCGAGGACAAAGTAAATGGGAAGGAGAACTAATTCGGATGACGAGAATAATTTGCAGGAGGGGATGGTTCTTCATTTATATCGAAGGAATGTTTACAGAAATGGCAGGTATCAATGGATAGTCCAAGCCCATTCTTAAAATAAAATAGCAAGTGCGCAGACGATGATTAGCGACTACTTACATGGCTATCGGCAACGGATATAGCTCCTGATAAGAGAGGATCTTATCATTTACCTTTTTGTAGATCAGGTCGCGTTTAAGCTGATGAAGTTCCGTACAGCCGGCAGCAGCAAATAGCTCTGAAAAGTCGGCCAATGTTTTGTGCTGATAATTCATTACCCGCTGCCATTTATCCGAGACCGCCAGTCCTCGCATAAGTCTTGGATTATTAGAGGTCACTCCGGTGGGGCACTTATTCGTATCGCATATCAATGCCTGGATGCAGCCGAGCGCCAGCATCATTCCCCGTGCGGAGTTACAGATGTCTGCCCCAATACAAAGAGCCTTGAAGATGTCAAAAGCAGTAAAAATCTTGGTAGCAGTGATCACCCGAATATCTTTCTTCAGGTCATAGCGGTGCAAGGTATCTACTACAAAAATGAGAGCGTTTTCCCACGGCATCCCCACATAATTAGAAAAATCAATAGGGGCGGCACCGGTTCCGCCTTCGGCACCATCTATGGTAATAAAATCAGGCTTTATACCGGTGGCCACCATTTGTTCACAAATTTCAATGAACTCCTTTTGGCTGCCAATGGATAATTTAAATCCGATGGGCTTGCCCCCGGAGAGTTCGCGTAACTGCTGTATAAATTGCAATAGACCTACCGCATCACTAAAGGTGCTGTGACCCGGAGGCGACAGAATGGTCGTATGCGGTTGCACTCCCCGGATATGGGCAATTTCTGCATTGTTTTTAGCAGCGGGCAACACACCTCCATGACCGGGTTTGGCTCCCTGCGATATTTTCAGTTCAATCATTTTCACTTCCGGTAAAGCAGCCTTTTTGCGAAACTCTTCCGGAGAGAAATGGCCATCTGCTGTGCGGCAACCAAAGTAGCCGGTTCCTATGGCGAACACTAAGTCGCCCCCTTGCAGGTGATGGTCAGAGATGCCTCCTTCTCCTGTGTTGTGATAAAATTTCCCCGCCTTAGCACCTAAGTTAAGTGCCATCACCGCATTTTTGCTGATAGAGCCATAACTCATTGCGGAAATATTAAAGAGGCTGGCAGAGTAGGTTTGCGTGCAGTGAGGGCCGCCTACCATTACACGAGGTGCTTGCGGCAGCACAGCAGCCGGATAAATGCTGTGTTGCATCCACATAAAATTCTCTTCGTTCACATCCAGCTCGGTGCCGAACGGATGCGTGTCACGCTCCAATTTTGCCCTTGCGTAAATGTAAGTGCGATGGTTGCGGTCAATGGGTTTGCCATCAGTGTTAGA
>CAZQYO010000035.1:0-9626 GCA_964597415.1 uncultured Chitinophaga sp. | reverse complement strand
GGTGCAGTTCGGGGCGGAGCAATTCAAAGAGGTATCGAAGGTGACCCAGCAGCGGAAAGTTGCGAAGGATAGCACGCTGCCTTTGAAATATATCATATAACCCCAACCCAAATAAAAACAGACCTATGATAATAGAGCCGTATAATGGCCATTTTAAAGTGCCTACCAACAGAACCACTATTAATAGTGCAATTAATGTAAAACGAATGGCCTCTCTCATCTTCTGATTTTTATAATTGGTCGGGTGAAACAAAAAATTAGCTCTCCGGCAGAGAGCTGTTTAATTATGGGCTAAATATAGACAACTGTAGGGAATGAGTTCCCCCACTCAAATTACTTAACGGATGTTTTCAACGTTCATCTTACTGAGTGGCAACCTATGGGGAGAAAATTAATAAATGGTAACTGAGGAATTTTAGCGGTACTTAGTTACTTTAGTATTGTTTTCTGTGCGACACCTATTTCGGGGGGAATAGTGTCGTTTCAGAAAACATGCAAGCGGAACCGAAAGGTTCCGCTTTTTTTTGCCCTTGGGAAGCCCGACTGATGCCGCCAGACAGGAGTATTGAACGGGCACTATATCCTACTCTGAAATCTTAAAGTCAAACTTGGTAAATACCGGCCAATGATCGGACAGAGGCATAGTGTCATTCCCCTGATAATAAAATCGAGAATCATCCACTTGAAAAAAGGTTGGGATGAGGGCAATATTCGCATTACTTCTGTAAAATACTTTATCTACCCTTTCGCAGTTGGGGCTGGTGCGGGGTGGGTCACAATCGGTTAGTTTCTCTATTCCGGTATCGGGAAGTAGATGATGGCAAATAAGTTCAATCCACACATCGCGAAAACCCAGATCAGCCATTGCACGGATGGTATCCTCACTGCGGGTGTAACGGCTGTTAAAGTCGCCCATTACTATCACCGCCTTGCCTTGTGAATGTTCATTGATATAAGTGCTGAGTTGTTCAATATTTCCTCTCCGCGCAGAGAAATCTTCTGCTGATGAACCGGCATTAGCGTGTACGTTATATACATCTAAAATAACACCACTGCGAATTTCTATCTGCGAATAGCTAAATCCCTTTGGGGTCATGCAGTCAAAGCCGGAACAGGTGACCCAGGGCACACGCACATAATTACTGATAGGGAAATCAGAAAAAGTATTCAGTCCGCTACCCTTTGGAATGCACCCTGAAGTTTCTCTCTTGTAAGGATGATGCTCAAATAACAAGAGCGAATCATGGTAGCAAAAATCTTCCTGCACCTGAACAATATTATGCTCGTTCAGCAAGGGGCTGATAAGCGAAGTATAAGTAGCAGGATGCGAAGAGGAAAATGGTTCGGGTAAACCGGCTATGTTATAGGTCATCACCGAAATCTCACCGCTGCCCGAAGAATCCTTTTTGCAGGAATTGATAAAGAAAAGGGAGAGGACAAACAGACTTATTGGTAGCCGGTGCCCAATCATTTTAAAAGGATTTGAAAAAGCCATTAGAGTGAGATTTAAAGAAAGCAAGAACGCCAATTTTCATTTAAAAATAATTTCTTTCATCACAGCAGCGCATAGATTTATTGAAAAATGATAGTTCGCAAAAGAACACTAACAGCTATTTCACTGCAAAATTTATCAAGCAGCAGCTCCCCCAGCAGTTGATACAAGGCATCTCTACCCATTTTAATCCCATGCGCCAAGAGTTTATTCTTTAACATAAAGTGTAGCTTCGGAACTCCCGCACTCGGTAAATCTTCTCGTATTTCTTTGACGAGTTTAAGCACAATGGCAGCCGCCATGTGTTGTTCCTCCTCGTGTTTCATTTGCTCATACCAGCCCTGACGGCTGTGTTCAAACAGTGAGCAGTAATACCGCACTCCATATTGCGGATAAAACTGTCGGAGCTGTATTACTGTTTGGCCCCAAGTTTTTTTCGAGTAACAATTTTTAGTTGCTCTTCAGCAATATCAATCATAGTTTCTAACACAATGTTGGTCATCTGCGCGTGTTCGAGTTGGCTCTTTAACTCTTTTATCCACTTGTGTGCAGCAGCTAATTTTACTTTTTCTTTTTCAGTCATTACCGGTAAAGTAAAATTAATCTCTGAGGCATATTGCTTTTGCCAGAGATAAATTAACCTGCGCGGATCTTTGCTGTAAAATTCAATCTCTTCACCGGCTTCTCCAATTGTCATTCTTCCCGATTGTATTTCCCTTACAATCCATCGCTTTTCTACTTTTCTTAATGCTTTTCTTTCTTCCATTTTGATGTTTTTTATGCCTCAAAATGTGTCAACCTATTTCAGGAAGGGACAAAACGGGCATCATGGACGTTCAAACGACAGTCATGGAAGCGAAAACCCCGCTCATGGGAGCGAAAACCCCGCTCATGGAACGCTTGCTCTAATCCCCTTTGCTACGAAATTTTCGGGAATGATATCTTTGCCGGCTAAATACCATTCATTGCTGAAAATAGGACTATTGAGCGATACCCACGGTCATCTCGATCAAAAAATATTCGATGTGTTTAAAGACGTGGATGAAATATGGCATGCCGGGGATATCGGAAGTATTGAACTGTGCGATGCGCTCAAAAAATTTAAGCATTTCTCTGCGGTTTACGGGAACATTGACAGCCAGGAAATCAGGATGGAATATCCTTTAAACTTAGTGATGGAGAGAGAAGGCCTCAAAATTCTAATGACACATATTGGGGGTTATCCCGGTCACTACGACTACCGGGCCAGAGCGACCATTGAGAAGGAGAAGCCGGATATTTTTATCTGCGGTCATTCGCACATCCTCAAAGTGATGCGCGATGAAAAATATAAGCACATGGTGGTGATGAACCCCGGAGCAGCGGGAGTGCAGGGATTTCACAAAATGAAAACAGTGTTGCGATTTCACTTAAACAATGGAAAGATTGAACATCTCGAAGCGGTGGAATTAGGTAAGCGGGGAGAAATCGTATAATATTGCAGCCCCGTATGAATACCCAATTACACAAAGTTTTGCTGATAAAAGCGCTCAACATCAAGAACCGCTTTCTGGGTATGTACAAAGCCGCTAATGCCGGTCACGTGGGTTGCTCACTCAGCGTGGCCGAATTGCTCACTTTTGTTCGATTCGGGTGGATGAAAGACAACGATGAATTTATCCTTTCGAAGGGTCATGCTGCGGCCTCTCTTTACTCCGTCTTGGCCGAAGAGGGAATCCTCAGCAGTGAGGATATTGATTCCTTCTATAAAAACAGTACCTACTTGGCCGCGCACCCTCCGGTAAACAAGGTCAGGCGCATCCCTTTTGCTACCGGCAGTTTAGGGCACGGACTTTCACTCGCTGCCGGCTTTGGTATGGCCAACAAATTGAAAAAAGGCGATAAAATGATTTTCTGTATTACCTCCGATGGAGAAATTAATGAAGGTTCTACCTGGGAGGCGGCTTTATTTATTGCACACCATCAACTAACGAATGTTGTTTGGTTGATTGACAGAAATAAATTACAAGGTTACGGAAGAACAGAGGACGTGATGAAACTTGAACCATTAGCGGATAAAATAACTGCATTTGGCTTTCAGGTTATCTCAGCCGAGGGGCACGATTTTATTTCTTTAGAAAGAGCCAAGTGCGAAGCTCAAAACTCAAAATTTCCCGTTGCCATTATTTGCAACACCACAAAGGGCAGAGGTTGGGAAATATATGAGGATAAAGTAGATTGTCACTATTTGCCTTTAAAGGAGGAGCAGTATAGTTTAGTTATAGAGGAAGTAAAGAAAGACTTTGAATTACAGATTGACAAAATTATGAATGGAAGGAAGAGATGAGCCATTCATAAATTTGCTGAGCGAAGAAGCAGAAGGGAATTTTAAAATTATCACACCTCACGTAAAACATCCGAACAGCACTATAAATAGGCACATGAATTCAAAACCGGTAATTTTCTAAACCTGCCATCAGTAAATAAGCCATGAGAGTAGAGTTTGCACAAAGTATGATTAACGCCTTCGATAAAAATGAGACTCTCGTTTTTATAACAGGTGATTTGGGCTACATGGCTTTAGAGAAAGTACAGGAGAAGTTTGGGGAGAAGTTTATCAATGCCGGAGTTGCGGAACAGAATATGATAACAGTGGCAGCCGCAATGGCGTATGAAGGTTTTTTGCCTTGGGTGTACAGTATTTCTCCTTTTGTAACACTTCGTCCTTACGAACAAATTCGCAATGACGTATGCCTGCATAATTTGCCGGTAAAATTGGTGGGTAATGGAGGTGGTTATGGTTACGGCATTATGGGAGCCACACACCACAACATAGAAGACATTGGAGCCATGCGCATTTTGCAGAATATGCGGGTATATGTTCCCTTTACGACAAGCGATGTAGAGCAGGCGGTGAAGCAAATGATGGGAGATAAAAGTCCGAACTATCTGCGGCTAAACCTAGGGGCAAAAATCAGCCAACCGGTAACTCCTTTTGCTCAATGGAGAAAAATAAAGGATGCCCGCCTGCCGGCCGGGCAAGGAACTAAAGGGGTGGTAGTAGGCACCGGACCGGTAACAGAAAATATTTTGAATTCGGAATGGGCTGATGACTTAGAAGTTTGGGTGGTGAGTATCTTCCCGATTGTTGATCTGCCAAGCGAATTGGTTTTATCGGTAAATGCCACACACAAGCTGATTACGATAGAAGAACACAATGGCGAATGTGGTTTGCGCGAAACGCTTTCATATCATTTGATGAATCATCTCACTTCTACTATCAAGATTCTTTCACTGGCGGCCTCCGGTTATCCGAGCGGTAAATACGGCAACCAAAAATGGCATCAGGAAGAAAATAATTTAGCCGGGGCAGGACTATCCGATGCGCTGCAACATTTTCTCCGGTAAGCACTTCCTTTTTGCTACTCTACTTTACATGCTGCCGAGTGTTATCTTTTTTATCATATTTACACCGTGACCTTAGAGGAAAAAATACAGGCCGAAGTTCTGAAGTTAGAAGGGCCTATCGTCATTTTCGGTGCCGGTGGATTTATCGGGGCAAACCTTGTGCGTCAGTTGCTTTGTTACCGGCAGGACGTGTTTGCGGTTACCAGCAAGCCCTTTGTGCCTTGGCGCTTAGATGATATTCCGTCCGCCAATATTTTGCATTGTAACATCATTAAGAAAGATCAGGTAGAAACCATTTTTAAAGAACATCGCTTTAAAACCATTTTCGACCTGGCTGCGTATGGCGCATATAGTAAACAGGACGATGTAGAACTAATATACGAGACCAATTTTATAGGCCTGCTGCATCTGCTCGAAATAAGTTCTCAGTTTTTCATTAAGGCATTTGTACATGCGGGAAGTTCTTCGGAGTACGGCTTGAATGCCGCAGCCCCCAAAGAAGATGCGCCTTTAGTGCCCAACTCGCACTATGCCGTGACCAAAGCGGGAGCCGCCAGCATGATTAAGTTTTACGGAACGGTCAAGGAGATGCCTGTTATGAACATCCGCTACTACTCCGTTTTTGGGCCTTATGAAGAACCCGACCGATTGGTGCCCGTGTTGATTGATCGCGGCATGAAAGGTGGATATCCTCCTTTAGTGCAACCCGATATTTCACGTGATTTTGTTTATGTAGAAGATGCGGTTTATGCTACACTTTTGTGTGCTAATCACATCCGGGAAATCAAAGGGCAATCGCTGAATGTGGCCAGTGGAGAAAAAACGACCATTCGCGATATTGCAGCGACCATCAAGGATATATTTAAGTTAAATACCGATCCGGAATGGGGCGATTTCCCAAGCCGCAAATGGGATTTAAAAGAATGGTATGGAGATGCTTCGAAAGTTAAACAATTAACCGGATGGCAAAATGAAACCTCTCTGAGAGAAGGATTAGTGAAGACCTGCGAATGGCAGAAAAATTATTCCAAACCACTGTATGAAAAAAAATTAGTTCAAGACAAAATACGCCACAAACTCAGTGCGGTAATTGCGTGCTATAAAGATGAACAGGCAATTCCTTACATGCACCAAAGGCTCACCGACACTTTTACTAAAATAGGAGTGGATTACGAAATCATTTTTGTGAATGATTGCTCGCCCGACAACACTAACGAAGTGTTACAGAAATTAGTGAATGAAGATGACCATGTAATAGCCATTGAACATTCGCGCAACTTTGGTTCTCAATCTGCTTTTCTTTCCGGTATGGAAATTTCCACCGGTGATGGAGTTATACTTTTAGATGGCGACTTGCAGGATCCTCCGGAGTTAATTGAAGAATTTTATAAAAAATATTTAGAGGGATTTGATGTGGTGTATGGGCGCAGAGTAGCTCGTGAAGGCAGTCAGACTTTAGCCTCTTTTTACAAAATATTTTACCGCTTGTTTCGCAGTGTAAGTTATGTGCCTATTCCTTTAGATGCCGGTGATTTCAGTTTGATGGCCCGCAAAGTAGTGGATGAGTTGGTGAAACTTCCGGAAACTGATCAGTTTATGCGCGGCTTGCGGGCATGGGTCGGCTTTAAGCAAACAGGAGTGGACTATGTGCGCCCCGAGAGAATGTTTGGGGTAACCACTAACAACATGCGAAAGAACCTTGCATGGGCGCGAAAGGCCATTTTCAGCTTCAGTTTTGTTCCCTTGGAGTTGTTGACTTATCTCGGTTGGTCATTGACCGCCTTGTCCTTTCTCGCAATTATTCTTCAAATCATTATGTACTTCGTGATGCCCGGAAACCCTCAGGGAATCACTACTATTATTGTGCTGATATTATTTTTTGGTGGTCTGCAAATGCTGGGAATCTCTGTGCTGGGAGAGTATCAGGCAAAAATATTGGAAGAGAGTAAGCGGAGGCCGAAGTTTATCCGTAGAAATATTTACAAAAAAAACTACTAAGCACTTTTCGAAAGCCATGCGCTAAGCGAATTTGCAAAAGGGAATAAACACATAGGTAGTAACAATGTTGATAGAGAGAGAACCCAAACAAGAAAATCAATTCGCACTTCAAATAGTAATTCGTTAATAGTAAATTGAATAATGGAAGGCTTCCGTCCTGTTAATCATACTCCCCCAACGTCATTTAACGGTAAGATTAAGTTCTATGGCAGAATGTTTTTAGATCTGCAAATTCTCACCATTTTCAGAGATGTAAAAAAGGAAATTCCACACTATACCGGTGAAGTGTTAGATATTGGATGCGGCCAGTCTCCGTACCGCTTTTTGCTCGATCCCACTCAAACAACTTATTTCGGAATTGATATAGTGGATGCCGATAAATTTGATTATTCCAATTCAGAGATTACTGCTTTTAACGGTGAAGACATTCCTTTTGAGGATGAGAAATTTAATGGAGTCATTTGTACGGAAGTGTTAGAGCATGTGCAGCACTACCAAAAATTGATTGACGAAATGTACAGGGTGATGAAGCCGGGGGCTAAGGCGATAGTGACTATTCCCTGGAGTGCCCGTTATCATTACATTCCTTACGATTATTTCCGGTACACTCCAAGCAGCCTTAAAATTATGTTTAGCCGCTTCAGTCAGGCAAAAATTCGACCGCGCGGCAGCGATATTTCCAACATTGCGAACAAACTCATTGTGCTGTGGTTCAGAAATCTTTTTCCGAACCAACCATGGAAATGGATTTTACTACCGGTGTGGTTTATTTTTTCGCCTTTGCTGATAGCTACGGTATTGACAGCTCATTTGTCATTTTGGGTAGGGGCAGGCAGTACAGATGACCCCTTGGGATATACTATCATTTTAAAGAAATAAACTAAAGTGCTCCATTTGGGAGAGCTATGGAAAATATAAAAGACGATAGAGGATTTAACCAAGTGTGGGGGGACAGCAGAGCTACCCGCATTAGGGCTGAACGCAGAGGAGAATACATGATTTCGCAGATGGAGGTTACCTCTTCGCGGAGCATTATGGAGATCGGTTGCGGAAAAGGAAGTAACGCTTTTTATCTGGCGCAAAAAACGGGTATGCAGGTGCTGGGCACTGACCTGTGCGTCCCTTTTATTGAAGATGCAAAATCAAGATTCCAGTTGCCCAATCTCCGGTTTGATGTGCTCGATTTCAACCGGGCAGAGCAGTTTAAAGGCGAACAGTTTGACTATATTATAGGGAATGGCATTCTTCATCATTTATACTATCACCTCGATGAAGCATTTGCCAATATGCGCGGGCTGCTAAAGGAAAACGGAAAGATAATTTTTCTAGAGCCTAATCTGCTTAACCCTTATGTGTATCTGATTTTCTCTTATGAATTACTTCGTAAAAAAGCACATCTGGAGCCTGATGAAATGGCTTTTACCAAAAGTTTTGCAACTAAAAAATTACAACACGCAGGGTATAAAAATATTAAAGTGGAGTATCGTGATTTTCTGCTGCCGGGTATTCCTGACTGGCTCATTACCCCCTCAGTGGTGATTGGTAATGTGCTCGAAAAAATTCCTGTGATAAGTAGGGTGAGCCAATCTATTTTTATTTCAGCTACTAAATAAAAAAGGGCAACAACTTTCGCTGTTGCCCGCGCTACTTACATACCCTCTTTCGGTGGCACATAAGTAAGGTTTGGCACCTTGAACAAAGTTAGCATAGTTTCCATCTTTTAAAATGAAGTAATCTCTTTCTATTTTACCCGCTCAAAATTTCAACATGGCAAAGCAAAGCGCTAAGGTTATCGGAAAAGCAGAAAAGAAAACGGCACTCAAGAAAGAAGTGGTACTCACACCGCTCATTCCGGAACCTTTAGCAAAGAAAATTTTCATTTTGCTTGCTGCCGGCTTGCTTTTATTAATGACGACCATCAGTCATCAGTACGGTATTTCTGGCGATGAGAACTTTCATCGGATGTACGGTCACCACATTGTAGATTTCTATAAAACATTTGGCAAAGACCGCACAGCCGCCTCTGAAGTGGGAGCCGATTCTCTAATGGTCTTTTACGGAGGTTTATTTGATGGATCTTCAGCCGCTATTTCTGATGCACTTCCATCGGTGAACGAATGGGATATCCGCCATTTTATCAATTCTGTTTATGGTTGGATCGCCATTCTCTGTGCAGCTCTGGTAGCGGTCGAAATTGGAGGATGGCAGGCCGGCATCATTGTCTTGTTGTTCATGTCTTTATCCCCCCGCTTTTTCGGGGAGAGTATGAACAACCCTAAAGATATAACTATGGCTACCGGCTACATGATTGCTTATGTTTTTATTATTCGGTTTCTGAAGCAGTTGCCCAAGCCTTCGCTCAAAACCACACTGGCTTTGGGTGCCGCTATAGGTATTGCTATGGGTATTCGAATCGGTGGCTTGCTTTTAATTCCTTATCTTTTTCTGTTTTATGGTTTGGGAATGATCGCTATTTATGGAATGGGTACCTTGCTAGATTTTTCAAGATTTAAAGAAATTGTTTGGCCCAGTTTCAGATATGTATTACTGGCTTCGCTTTTTGGCTATTGTCTCAGTTTAATTTTCTGGCCTTATGCACTGGTGGATCCTATTTCTCATCCGTTAAAAGCGTTGACAATTGCGTCTAAGTTTCCTGCTCAAATTAGAATTCTGTTCGATGGTCAACAGATTATGAGTACCGATGTCCCCTGGTTTTATGAGCCGAAATGGATTCTTATTTCCACTCCCT
>CAZQYO010000034.1:0-13957 GCA_964597415.1 uncultured Chitinophaga sp. | reverse complement strand
TCCCAGATGATTGGAAAGGAGGCTTTCTGCTTTTAGTCTTAGTATTTATTCTATCCTCGTTTCTTGACAACATAGCTGCCGCCATGATAGGCGGGTGAATAGCCCACGTTATATTTAAGAAGAAAGTTCATCTGGGATATTTGGCAGGCATAGTAGCCGCCAGCAATGCGGGAGGGTCGGGTTCTGTATTGGGCGACACCACCACTACCATGATGTGGATAGATGGAGTAAAAGCTGTGGATGTAACGCATGCTTATGTGGCCGCCATCCCGGCTCTGTTCATTTTCGGAATTGTTGCCTCTATTCAGCAACATCGCTACCAACCTATTATGAAAGATGAAATTGTCGGCTCTCAAATCAGTTGGAAACGGCTGCTTTCTATCTTACTGATTTTGATAGGAGCCGTAACCGCTAACGTGCTTTTCGATTTCCCCGCCTTCGGAGTATGGGTCGCTATTTTTGCCGGTGCGCTTATTATTCGTCCCGAATGGAGGGAAATAAAACATGCTTTCCCCGGCACGGTGTTTCTGTTGTCATTAGTGCTGGCGGCCTCCATGATGCCGGTGAATCAACTTCCGGCAGCCAGTTGGCACACGACCTTTAGTATGGGTTTTGTTTCGTCCGTCTTCGATAATATTCCACTCACCAAATTGGCCTTAGACCAGGGCGGCTACGATTGGGGAGTACTCGCTTATGCCGTTGGTTACGGAGGAAGTATGATTTGGTTTGGATCTTCTGCCGGAGTAGCTCTCTCCAATTTATTCCCAGAAACCAGATCAGTGGGGGGCTGGCTAAAAAACGGATGGCATGTGATAGTGGCTTATGTGGCAGGTTTCTTTATTCTACTAAATGTAGTAGGCTGGCATCCACATGCTCCACACAAAGAATATAAGACCTCTCCCGAAATAAAATGGGAGCAGCCTCATCAAAATTAAACAAGGAGCGTTCATTATCCCGAACATTCGGCTCACCGGGTATTAATAACTTCCTATCTATTGGCTTCACTATACGGCCTCGCGGCTTATTTTTAATCTATGATTTATGAATTTCTTACTCCGGTGGACAAAGAATCCCTGCTTCAGGGAACTGAACTGCATCCCGGACAAATAGGCAACTACATTTTTATTTATTCGGACAAGGAGGTGGACTTGAACGATTTCAATATCGCCATTATAGGGGTAGATGAAGATCGAGGTTCGCAGGAAAATTCCGGTACCTGCCGTGCAGCCGATTTTGTGCGCGAAGAGTTTTACAAGTTGTTTCTTCCCCCTACTGATAGAGAATTTAAAATATTGGATTTGGGCAATGTAAAGCACGGAGAAACACTGCGCGATACTTACTTTGCAATAGCTGGGGTAGTATCAGAATTGCTGGTGCACAAAGTAATTCCGGTGATTATTGGGGGAAGTCACGACCTCACCTACGGGCAATTCTTAGGGTATAAAAGTCTCCAAACGCTAATCAACTTAGTAGTGGTGGATGAGAAGATTGATATGATGGAAAATCCCTCAAAAGAAATGGATGCTTCTTCCTATTTGATGAGCATTTTTACGCAAACTCCTAATTATCTTTTCAATTACAGCCACATCGGCTATCAAACTTACCTCAACGATTACAAAGCCGTGCAAACTTTAGAAAGCTTGAACTTTGATTGTCACCGGTTGGGACTAATCCGCCAAAATCTGGAGGAAGTGGAACCCATTCTCCGCGATGCCGACATGTTGAGTATTGATGTTTCAGCTATCCGGCAGGCAGATGCACCGGCTCACGCCAATGCTTCACCCAATGGTTTTAGTGGTGAGGAGCTTTGTCAGATAGCTCGTTATGCAGGACTGAGCGATAAACTTACCTCATTCGGCATTTTTGAAATGAATCCGGGGTTTGACAATAATCGGCAAACCTCTCAATTAGCCGCACAAATGATTTGGTATTTTATAGAAGGATTTTATAGTCGCGTAGGCGATTACCCCATTACTATTAATGAGCATCTAAAATTTACCGTGCATGTGAACGATGCTGACCATGAGTTGATTTTTTGGAAGAGTCGAAAAACGGAAAGATGGTGGATGGAACTACCCTTTGGCGATAAGAAAAGGTTTGCCCGACAACAGTTAGTACCTTGCTCGGTGCGCGATTACGAAACAGCGTGTAATCACGAACTTCCCGACCGTTGGATGAGAGTTTACACAAAGCTGGTATAAACGATTATCCCTAACAATCCATTGCATTTTTGTTTTACTAAATGCAATTTGTTCTTCTCTTTTGATGTTTTTATACGTCACAATATGTCCACCAATTTCAGGACAGACCGAGGATATTAGCCGGCCAATAACCTCTCCAATTCATTTTTCCTAGATCCTTTAATAAGTATGGTGCAGTTATCAAAATGCTGGTCTGTGTACCACTTTTTCAAATCATCTGTACTCCGGAAATAAAGCACCCCTTCTGCATCACTCAAAAAAGCAAATCCTTCGCCTACAAAAATCCTTAGCTCTGCTTTTATCCCATCCGCCATCTCCTTTACACATCTATGCTCCGTGGCGGAGTATGCCCCCAGCTCCATCATTTCGCCCAGTATCAGAATTTTTTTATTAGCAGATAGTTTACCAAAATTCTCAATGGCGGCTTTCATGCTGGAGGGATTGGCATTATACGCATCCAGAATAATTGTGTTAGTACCGCTTACGATTTTTTGTGACCGATTATTCGAAGGGACATAATTTTCAATCGCTTTCTTAATCCGGCTCATCTCTACCCCAAAATACCTGCCTACACAAATGGCACACAGCACATTCTCAAAATTATAATCCCCTACCAAATTGGTTTTAATGACTTCCTCATCTACTTTTATAGAGAGAAATTCTTTGCTATCACTTAACGCTCCACTGCAAAAAGCAGTAGATGATTTACCATATCTAACTACATCAGTAATTGGAAATTGGAAATTGGAAATTCTTTCTTGGAGGATTTCATTTTCTGAGGAAACAAATACCTTCCCTTTTCGCTGTACTAAATCTGCATACAACTCTGTCTTCCCTTTTACCACCCCCTCGAAGCCGCCAAACCCCTCTGTATGTGCCATTCCTACGTTAGTAATAATGCCATAATCGGGACGCACATATTCGCAGTACGAAGCAATCTCACCCTGGTGATTTGCCCCCATTTCTATCACGGCAAATTGTACATCTTCTTTTATCGAGAGCAGCGTCAACGGAATTCCGATATGGTTATTGAGGTTACCTTTAGTAGAATATGTCTTGTATTTGGCGGAGATTACCGCAGCAATCAGTTCTTTAGTCGTTGTTTTTCCGTTAGATCCGGTAATGGCCAGCACCGGGCAATTAAACTGCTGACGATGGTGTCCGGCTAATTGTTGTAATGTTTTTAGAGAATCATTTACTTGAATGATTCGAGTGCTATATTTCACTATCCACTCGGTATGAATAATTTCATCTACTACTACATAAGCGGCTCCTTTATTAAGTGCTTCTTCCGCAAATTCATTGGCATTAAACTTATCTCCCTTCAAGGCAAAAAAAATATTTCCCTCCGCAATACTTCTAGTATCGGTGGTTACACCGGTGGAAGATTTAAAGAGCGCGTACAGTTTTTCTATTTGCATAGATTGAAAATAAAAATCCCCCCGCAAATGCGGAGGGATTTCAATATCACTCTTAGGAGATTATCCCTTCATTTTTCTTTTGCCCTTTTCTTTCGGGAAGTTGTTTCCACCTTTTCCGCCTTTCATATAGTTTCCGGATGGGGAACCTACTCTGTCCATGGCACAACGGAAACCAAGGTCATCGGTAGAAAGTGTTTGATCTAAATATCTTCTATTGCCGGGTGAAAGGAAATAAGCTCTGTCTTTCCAGCTACCACCTTTGTAAACCCGTACGTTATCATCAATCAGGGAAGATTGTCCGAATTTATAGTCCACATTAGACACTTCATCCCCATCCTCGTAATTTCTCACATCACCTCTTCGATAGTTTCTGCGATTAGCACTTTCCTCTTGCGTCACTTCGCGGTATTGAATGTGACCCAAGCTATCCTTTTCAACCGGATTGCCATCGGCATCCAGCACCTTGGTCATAAATACATTACCACGGAAAGTTCTGAAGTCATCTGCATCTACAGTGGTCATAGGGCGGTACACATCCAACACCCACTCATTTACGTTTCCAGCCATGTTATATAAACCAAAGTCGTTCGGCATATATGATTTTACCGGTGCAGTTACATCTGCATTATCATTTAACTTGCCGGCAACACCCATGTTATCACCGCGTCCTCTTTTAAAGTTTGCAAGAAACTCTCCTTGCCACATTCCACTCTTAGGATAACGAGTCGAGGTTCCGTTCCACGGATAGATTCTTCTATCGGTAATTCTCTCCTCTCCTCCATTGGGTTGGTTGCCTATCAGGCCAAGTGCAGCATATTCCCATTCTGCTTCTGTGGGCAAGCGATACTTCGGCAACATAATTCCATCTTCCAAACGAACGTGACGAGTGCCGGTGCCATTGGGGTTCAAATCTTTTATCGGTCTCTTTCCGGCCGCGCCTTCATACTGACCAATCAAATAGGATTCCGTATTGAAGTTATCACTGCCTACCTGCGAAGGATTTTCTGCTAATACTCCTTTATCCACCAAAATTCTCTCGTTTACACGATCAGAACGCCAAGAGGCAAAATCATTTGCCTGTAACCAATTCACCCCAACCACCGGATAAAAATCGTAAGCCGGATGACGGAAATAATATTCTACGTAAGGTTCGTTGTAAGCTAGCTCATCTCTCCATACCAAGGTATCGGGAAGCGCCTTTTTGACTACATCGGGAAAATCGTTTCCGAAAACACGCACCATCCAGTACAAATATTCGCGGTAGTGAACGTTTGCAATTTCGGTTTCGTCCATGTAATACGAAGAAACAGTCGCTCTGCGGGGAACATTGTGATATTCGTACATCACATCCTGTTCAGTATTTCCCATTACAAATGTTCCCCCCTGAATATACACCAGACCGGGACCCGTTTCCTGTCCCTGATATTTGGTGACTTCAAATCCTCCATTCTTGGAGTCATTATAGTTCCACCCCGTAACAGAAGACTTCTCCTTGCTGCACGATGAAATCCCTGCCATAATGGGCAAGGCGAGCAACGGGTACAATTTACTAAGCTTCATAGCTTGATTGTTTAGTTTTAGAAGAGTTGTTTATTTAAAGGTTGCTAAAGTAGAATATTCAGTTAAAGCTCAAAAAAATAATGCGCTAAATTTTCGACTGACTGTTTAAATAAAAAAATCATGCCTACTCAGAAGTTGAGAATATCGGGGCAAGGCACATATCCCTTCATTTTCTTAGGATTAAGAGAATTGTCATCGCCCGTCCAGTTAAACGTAAATGAAAGTTCATGCGTTCCACCAGTTCGGTTCATGAGTTTTGAAATCGTGTAATCGTAACTATATCCCACTCTAAATTTTCCTTTTTTAAATCCAACATACCCTATCACCGAATCAAAATTTCGGATGGAATTGCGGAAACCTACTCCGAAATAAGCAAAACTGATTCCGGTGAGCAAAGTGCCGCCTGTTTGAAATGCCTTTCCTTGATTCACAAATAAAACGTTTGGCGATATCCAAATATTGTACCTCGTTTCTTTTCGATGCCGGATAGGAAAGTTAGCTCCGAAATGCCCAGCGAACCGAGGTGGCACACTTGATTCGTCCACTCCATTAAAAGATTCCTTGCGCATCAAGAGGTTATTTACGGCAAAGCCAACATAAAGTTTCTCTGTAAAAAACACAATTCCCGCTCCTACATCTCCGCGGTGAGTAGAGGTTTTCCCCGGCATAGGCTCGGTAGTTGTATTCGGCACATTTACATTATTATAAAAGCCGGTATAGGGATTTATCATATCACTCCACAACAGTTCATTCCACTTAATGCGGGTATTAATATACGTACCTTCGATACCCAGTTTAATCGCCATTTTTCGATTAATCTTAAACTGTTGCGAATACATAATAGATGCCCGGTATGTTGCATAGAGTCCGTTGGCAATCTGATCTGCTACAAACAGTGCCCCGATTCCTCCACGTATCGGTTGAATGTGCATGTCGAAACCCGCCATATAAGTGGTGTAACCCCCATTAAATCCATCTCCCAATCCGCTCCATTGATTGCGGTAATTCAGCGTAACGCGCGGTCCATAAGAAATACCGGCAAGGGCGGGATTCAGATGTAGAGGTGCGGAGAAGTACTGACTCATCTCTACATCTTGGGACTTTACGGGATTCATAAAACTCAGCAACAAAAAGGCTGTAATACTTTTAAGACACCACGTGTTAAATGAGCAAAGCTTACCTGATAATTTCAAAGTGGTCATTTTAATATTACACGCAGAAAATAAATTTGGCTGCGAAATAAAACCAAAAGCGCCTCGTTTTATTGCGCGCTTTGGATAAAAACGCCCAAAAATAATGATACGTTTGTTTTATCACGGTTCTATGCGAAGTATTTCGGTTTTAAGGAGAGGGTCGGTATTCCTAATACTGTTGCTGATTGGCGGGTCATCTGCCTTCGCTCGGGATTTTGCGCGAAAGATTGATTGGTTACCGAAAGCAAAAACGTTTCATACATTAGACGGCAAGGACATCACCCAGCCTACCTTTACAAATGCGGCTCCCTATGAACAATACAATCTGTTGCCAGTTTACAGTGAGCGAATTCCGGTGGCGGTTTCAGGGGAAGTATCTGTGCAGATAATTGATCCGGTTTATTCTCCGGTATCTTTAGATAATGGCAGCACTGGTTTTATTACTGAAAAAATTGAGATAAAGTCCTCTCTCTCGTATCTCAGAAAAAAGCCCGGAGTGTATGTAGAGTTTCTGCCTTTTCGAAAAAATGCCGTTGGGCAAGTAGAGAAGTTAGAACAATTTACCCTGCGAGTTGCGATAAGCCCAAAACCGCAACACCGCGCTGTTAATTCTTATGCTTCCAACTCAGTGTTGGCAGGCGGCACTTGGTACAAAATTGCAGTGGCAGCCAATGGGATTTATAAAATTGATTATGATTTTGTAAAGAACAAACTGGGGGTAAATCCTGAAAATATAAATCTGAATCGGCTGGCAATTTTTGGGAATGGGGGCGGTATGTTGCCGGATGATAATGCTACCTATTATCCCGATGACTTGCTGGAAAACCCCACTATGATTGTGGATAATAACAATAACAATCGCTTAGACCAGGACGATTATCTTTTGTTCTATGGACAAATGGCAGACCAGTGGAAATACAACAGCACCTCTCAAACTTTTTCGCACGAGAAGAATTTATTCTCTGATAAGAACTTCTATTTTCTCACCACCGATGCAGGAACCGGCAAACGAATTCAAACGGCTCCATCAGCAGGAAATGCCACTCTTACCATTACCGATTTTGACGACTATGCCTACCATGATAACGATGAGGAGAACACGCTCGAAAGCGGCAGAACATGGCTGGGCGATAAAATGACCGGCTTCAATAACTCTAAAAGTTTTTCTTTCAACTTCCCCAATATTATCACTTCAGTTCCGGTACAAATTATCTCTTCCATCGGAGCTAAGACCAATTACGGCTCACATACTACGGTCGCAGTTAACGGTCAAACGCTGATAACTCATACAGACCCCGGCATTAATCCGAACAACATATATCCGCCCGGAGCTTTACCTTATACCGCCTCCGCTACTTTTACGGCTGCCTCTCCCGCCATTAGTGTCGTTTATACCTTTTCGCCCAATGCCGACCCTACCGGAACCGCAGCTACTTATATTGATTGGTTAGAATTGCACCTAAAGCGAACTCTATCTATGAGCGGAGATGCGATGGCATTTCGGAATATTTCATCAGTAGGGCTTGGAAACATCGCTGAATTTCGATTAAGCAATGCTTCCGGCAACACCATCGTTTGGGATGTCAGCAACATCGGTGATATAAAACAGATGCCCGCTACTTTGAATGGCTCTACCCTATCCTTTACTGCCGCCACCGATCACCTGAAACAATTCATGGCTTTCAATCGCAATGCTTCTTTCGGCAGTCCGGAGTATATAGAGCAAGTAGCCAATCAAAACTTGCACGCTATGGGGGAACCGGATATGGTGATAGTGGCTTATGATGCTTTTGCAGCCGCCTCAGAAGAGTTGGCAAATTTTCATCGCAGCAACGAAGGAATTTCCGTGAATGTGGTGAGGCTTTCTGAGATATTCAATGAATTTGGCTGCGGGAAGCCCGACATTTCCGCTATCCGGAATTTGATGCGAATGTTGTACGATAGAGCCGGCAATGATACGGCCTTGATGCCCCGCTATCTTTTGCTGATGGGAGACGGCTCCTTCGACCCCAAAAACCGCGTGCCCGACAACAATAACTTTGTGCCGACTTACCAAAGTTACGAGTCGTATTCCGAAACCGCTTCTTTTACTTCTGATGACTTTTATGGCCTGTTAGATGTGAATGAAGGAGGCAACATTGCCAATGCTGCTCAAAAGTTAGATGTGGCAGTCGGTAGAATACCCGTAGCCACCGAACAAGAGGCCTGGGGGGTGGTCAACAAAATAAAAAACTATAAGCACCCCTCTAATTCGGGGCCTACCTGTGTGCAGATTACAGCAAACAATAGCTGGCGAAACACGGTCACTTTTATTGGAGATGATCAAGATGGCGATACTCACTTAGACACCTCTGACGATATCTGCGAAAGCACCAGAGCCGCTTACCCAGTTTACAATTACGACAAAATTTATTTAGATGCCTACAAGCAACTCACTACCCCTGCTGGTGACCGGTACCCGGATGTGAATACCGCTATCCTCAACAGAATAAATTCAGGCAGCCTTATCGTGAATTGGATTGGGCACGGAGGCGTTACCAACTGGGCGCACGAGCGCATCTTTAACATGAGCGATATTGTTCAGTTAGAGAACAAAGAAAGACTGCCCTTATTTATCACGGCTACCTGTGAGTTCAGTCGCTTTGACCTCCCCGCCCGCACAGCCGGGGAGTGGCTGATAGTAAACGATAAAGGTGGAGCTATTGCCTCTATTACCACCACCAGATTAGTGTACTCCAACGCCAACGCAGCCCTAAACAGCAAAGTGTTTCAATACATGTTTGCTCCCTTCGAGGGCAGAGACCCCACCTTAGGAGAGCTGACAATGGAAACCAAAAACAATGTGCAAACAGACATCAACAACACCCGTAAATTTGTGCTCTTAGGCGACCCTGCTCTGCAAATCAACTATCCGCGCTATAATGTAGTGACCACCGAAATCAACAACCGGCCTATCGCCCAACCACACGACACGCTTAAAGCACTTTCTCTCATTACATTTAAAGGAGAAGTCAGAGATGACAACAACAACAAGATGACTTCCTTTAACGGAGTAGTATATCCCACCGTTTACGATAAGATTTCTACCCTTCAAACACTTGGAAACGATGCAGACAGCCCTATCCGCAATTTCAAACTGTATAAAAATCTGTTGTTCAAAGGAAAAGCCAGCGTGACTAACGGAGAGTTCAGTTTTACGTTTATGGTTCCCAAGGACATTAACTATCAGTTTGGCAATGGGCGCATTAGTTACTATGCCGATAACGGAAATTATGTAGATGCACACGGTTACAATAATGACATTGTGATTGGCGGATCTGCCGACTCTTTTAATTTAGATGGTGAAGGGCCCAAAATGAAAATTTACATGAACGATGAAAAGTTTGTGTTTGGCGGCACTACTGACGAGTCACCTATCCTGTTAGTGAAATTTGAAGATGCCAGCGGTATCAATACCGTGGGAAATGGCATCGGACACGACCTCACGGCCGAATTAGATAATGATGCACAACACAAGATTGTACTGAACGACTATTACGAAAGTGCCTTAGATAGTTTTCAAAAAGGTTCTGTAAAATATCCTTTCAGCAAATTAGCAGATGGGCACCACACCCTGAAAGTAAAATCGTGGGATATTCAGAACAATTCATCAGAAGATTACACCGAGTTTGTAGTGGCCTCTAATGCCAAGTTAGCCCTCACCCATGTATTCAATTATCCCAATCCCTTTACCACCCACACGCAATTTATGTTTGAACACAACAAACCTTGTGACGATTTATCCGTATTGATTCAAATATATACCATCAGCGGGCGAGTAGTAAAAACCATCCGCGATGAGGTACATTGTGAAGGATTTAGAGTGAATGATATTGCATGGGACGGACGAGATGATTATGGAGACCCAATAGGCAAGGGCGTTTACGTGTATAAGCTAAATGTTCGTGACTCACAGGGCAACTCTGCACACAAATTTGAAAAATTGGTGGTTTTAAGATAGATTTACCCCCTTGACCAAAAAACTTTATATAGCTCCACATTTACGTAAAATCAGGTAACAACAATATCCTAACAGAACACCCAACGTATGAAGAATAAGTTTTTTGCGCTTACATTATCCCTCACTGCCATTCTCCCGGCCTTTGGTCAATTGAATCTCTCTGAAAAGGATGGGAAATTGGTCAATACCGTGACCACTGCCGTTCCGTTTTTGCGGATTAACCCCGATGCTCGAGCAGGCGGTATGGGAGATGTAGGGATAGCCACTCCGGCAGATATTAATTCTCTTTATGCCAACCCTTCGCGCATGGCTTTCAACGAAAAAGATTTCGGCTTTGCCGTTTCTTTTACGCCCTGGCTAAAGTCACTCGTAAACGATATTTATATGGCGGGCTTAGCCGGTTATTATAAAGTGAAAGAAAAGCAGACTGTGCAGATGAGCATTAAATATTTCTCTTTGGGAAATATCACTTTCACCGATTATAACGGGCAAGAATTAGGCAATTATAAACCCAACGAGTTTAGTATTGATGCCGGTTACGCCCGCAAATTAGGCGACAACTTCGCCTTAGCCGCTACCCTTCGTTTCATTTATTCTAACCTAACCAATGTAGGAATAGATGGGGTGCCCACCTATCCGGGCTATGCCGGTGCGGCTGATATTTCGTGGACCTACCAGAAAAATTTTCATAAGGATAACGCCAAAATTTCGCACGATTTATATGCCGGTATGAATATCTCCAACATTGGCAACAAGATTTCTTACACTCACAACGCCAAGAACTCCGATTACATTCCTACCAACCTCGGCATCGGCTTAGGCTACACCTTAAACATTGGCGAGAAAAATGCCGTGGGGGTTTACTTAGACGTTAACCGCTTGATGGTGCCTACACCACAGCCATACAATATTTCTTTTGAAGGAGGCGGAGATACCATTAACCCTAACTACGATAAAAACGGAGATAAGATTGGCGATTGGAAACAAAAAAGTCCCATTACCGGCATGTTCACTTCGTTTAATGATGCTCCCGGTCTCATGTATATGGATAAGGATGGTAAGGTGACCCGAATCAAAGGAAGCCGCTCTAAAGAAGAGTTGAGAGAAACATCGGTGGGAGTGGGCATGGAGTATATGTATAACAAACAATTTGGGGTGCGCTTTGGCTATTTCTACGAGCCGGCATCAAAGGGCAATCGCCAATTTCTTACAGCCGGACTAACCGTTAAGTACAGTATTGTTGGATTGAATTTCTCTTACCTGATTCCAACAACTATCCAACGAAATCCATTAGACAATACCCTTCGCTTTTCCCTGCTGTTTGACTTTAAAAAAGGAGGCAAAAAAGCCGATGGCAGCACCGGAATCTCTTTGGTAAATGATACCCCAAAGAAGAAAGAAAAGAAAGCCAAGCAGGACGAAGAAGCCGCTCCGCAGAAAGATACAGCCCCTAAAGAAATGAAGCTGCAACCTATAGAGCCGAAATAATAAAAGAAGAAGCCTCGATTTGGGGCTTCTTCTTTTAGCGGCTATGCTGAGAATTTCTGTGAGAAGCCCAAAGCCAAATATTTTAATTTTTTTTCGGTGTGAACATTCACCTACTAAAAGTAGCGAGCCATCCGCTTACTTTTTCAAGTAAAGCTCTTCATTCCCTTTCTTGAGTTTTAAGTTGCTCTTGTCTAAGTCAAGAATACGGTAAATGGAAACGGTGTTTGAACTGTCATTACGCAATTGCAGGTCTTCGTCACTGTTCAGCAAATCCCATACACCGGTTTCGAGAAATGGCGTAACGGTAGTATCTACGTAGCGAAAAGTATCCATAGAAATAATGTAGGCCATGCTCACACTGTCATAACCGAGCGTATCGGACAAGATCACGGAGTCCGGTGCGAAGGAATACTTTTGATAGTTGATAGCGTATTCATTGTTGTCGTTCAGGTCTAAGGTATAGCCCCGAAAAGTTGTATCGAAGTAAACGGTTCTGTCTAAGCCGTCAAACAAGTAGGTGTTGAGTTTCCAAGTACCGGTTAATTTTTTTAGAAATGCTTTTTTGTTACAGGCACCGAGTACCAAGGTTAAGGCGACTACTGCAAGGAGAATCTTTTTCACGGGTGAATGGATTTAAGGGTTTAAAAAGTATTACATTTTCTTTTCCATATACAATTGCGATGAATCAGTGCTCAACTGCACGTGGTCTTTGGTAAGATTGAAAATGGTGAATTCGCGAATAACGGTATGCGGCACAAGAACGGTATCTACCATTTCATAGCCGGTGTGGGTGAGTACAATTTTTTCGTCATTATCTTTAAAGGTGTAGGTGCCCACGTTCTGAACGGTATCTGTGTTCACATAAGTTTCGGTGAATGCCCCGTTGTCGGTAAACGAAATTTTATAACCGGGGTATCTGCTTTGAAATAAATCATAACGATCCACATTGTTGAGCAGATACTTGTAAACCGACCATTCTCCGTTCAGGTTTTGCTGGTAGATTTTTTCCTTATTACACCCGAAGGCCAGCAGCAGGGTAAGCAGTAAAGGGAAAATCTTTTTCATAGTGTTATTTTTTTAGACTGACGAATATAAGAAAGTTTGGATTCGCTGAATCTTCGGCAAATGATTTTCTTTTTTAGGGGTTTAGCTCTTCAAAAAATCCTGATGATTTGTTTTTTCGAACATTATTCCAATCAAAGGAGCGGCCATTCATAGCCACATACACTCCATGCGGTAATGATTGTACAAATGCAAGGGCACTTCCGAGATTAAAAAAGCCGTCTGAACTTCCGAATTTATAGGGAATCATGGCACCGGTAAGCACAATGGTTTTTTCAAGTCCCGCTTCTCCCAGTATTCTTGCGGTTACCGCCATGGTGTCGGTGCCGTGTGTAATCAAAATTTTGTTTTCCTCACATTGGCGGCAATGTGCCAGAATTAAATCGCGGTCAGTCGCGGTAATTTCTAAACTGTCAATCATCATGAGTGTTCGCACGCGAATATCCAAATTGCATTTCCCCAACTTCAAGATTTCGGGGAGGTGAGTGTCTTTAAAATAAAGACGACCATTTATTTCATCGTATTCCTTGTCGAAGGTGCCTCCTGTTACCAATATTTTAATTGCCATGTTGCCAAAATAATGGCAAAGCTAAAAAACGGTTTTACTGTAGCGCGTTTTAGCAGAGAGATAAACCGGAGGGAGCGCGATGATGGTAATGGATTACAGGGAAAAGCAAGGCGGGATGCACATGGTGTGCATCCCGCCTTGCTTTTTATAGCTGATCGTTTGCTTATTCTTCCATCACTAAACGAAAGCCCACATCATCATCTTTTGAATCGGGAGGATATTTATCGCGATTGGCCACTCGGCAGTCCTTCATTGGACCCCACCAAGAACCTCCGCGAAGAGAGCGATCTCCTTTTCCGGTGGCCGGTCCTTTGGGATTGTCAGAAGGGCCATCGCTATAATAATGTTCGTTGAACCAATCGCCACACCATTGCCATACATCTCCGCTCATATCATATAAGCCCAGCTCGTTTGGTTTTTTCATTCCCACCGGATGCAATTCGTGAGAGATAAGCGTATCGTAC
>CAZQYO010000033.1:0-14071 GCA_964597415.1 uncultured Chitinophaga sp. | reverse complement strand
TATCGCTGCCGATTATCTCAGCAAGCTGTCCGAAAATTCTAATTGGAATACTCATGTTTGTTCAGTTTTTGATTTTCATATTCTGCCGGGGTGTTGATATTGGTGAAGTAATTCTCCTTTAAGAGTGTATCAGGAATGGAAATTTGTTTTACCGTAAAATGCTTCAACGCAGCCTGTAGCCCCCATTCTTTACTCTTTAGTAATTCTTCCAGTTTTAATAGACAACATTTATCGTAAACGGCACAAAGCGGCTCTAATTTTTCATGATGTAGCGGGAGGGCAATTTCAGTATCAACGGAGTTCTTTATAATGAATTGAACAAGTTCCTCGGTGAGAAAAGGCATATCACAACTCACTATAAAATTTCTTTCAGTTTTGCTGACTTGGAGGGCGGTGTAAATTCCTCCCATTGGTCCACAATCTCGAAACAGATCTTTGTAAGTATGATAGCCGAGATAGTCATAGTTGTGACCATTGGTGATAATGATAATTTCATCCACCAGAGGTTTCAGCACACTTGCTATTCGTTCTACCATTCTTTTCCCATCTATCAGCAATAACCCCTTATCGGTTCCCATCCTGCTGTTCTTGCCTCCTGCTAAAATGATTCCCGTTATTCCCTTTTTCATTTGTTTTCCGATATGGTGAGCAGCTTAACGCTTGCAATAACAAGCACAAACGCTAAGACCTTTTTAAGAAAAGGATTACTGAATATTTTACTGCCGAAGTAAGCTCCGGTAAAACCACCGGCCAATGCTACACTTACCCATAAGTACACAGAAGGGTCTATAATAATTCCTTTGCTAAGCAAGCCAATCAATCCGGAAATTGAATTTACAAAAATGAAAAGTGCCGATACACAAGCCGTTTCTTTCATCTTTCCCCAGTGTAGCAACAGAATGACCGGTGAAAGGATGATGCCGCCACCTATACCTATCATTCCTGATAGCAAACCAATGCCGGCTCCAACGAAAAATGCGATGTAATGATTGATTTCTTTTTCCTCTTCCGGTTCTTTTCCTAAAAGGCCAAATAGGCGAAGGATAGGAAAGATGAGTATGATACCTAATATTCTTTTATACACCAGGGCATCTACCGTGAGGTAAGCTCCTATAAAGGATGCCGGCACTGACGCAATGGCAAATGGAAGAAACAATTTCCATTTGAAATAACCTCCTTTGTAGTAGGCGTAAAATGCCGTAAACGATACAAAGATATTCATAATAAGCGCAGAAGATTTCATGCTGGCCGGTGCGATGCCAAACAATGCCATGAGAGCCAGATAGCCGCTGGCTCCACCATGCCCCACAGAGGAATATAGAAATGCGACTATAAACAATAGGAAAAGAAAAATAAGGGTGCTTGACTCTGCCATAGATATTCTAAAGTTTTCCGTTATTCATTTTCAGATATAGCGATACATAAAAAAAGGGGGTCAAAATTTTAATCTGCTCGTTTCTTTATTTTTAAATTGATCGAAACTTTCGAGCAATTTCTTGTATAGTTTAATAGCTTTTTTCCCTTCATTGGTCACTCTTGTACCTCCACCTCCTATTCCCCCGGCTGTGGTTTCTACTAAGGCCTGCTTTGCTTGCGTATTCATTGAATCCACTAATTCCCAAGCCTGCCGATAGGACATTTTCATGGCCTTTGCTGCCGCAGTAATAGATCCCAACTCCTCTATCTGTTCCAGCAATCTCATCCGCCCTACTCCAATTAGGGCACCGCCTTCGCTTTCTATCCAAATATTGCCTCGTACCTTATACATGCCACTTCAAATATGGAGGCATCGCCATTTTTCAGAAATGACATGGGTCATGTTTTTTAGTGTCATTTATTATGGTAGCAAGTGAACTTCTACCGGTTCACCTGCTCTTACATTTCCTTTGGAGGCCGGTAAAAATAGGATGCAATCGGCAAAAGCGAATGTCCCGATATTGTTAGATTCCTGTCCCGCCAGGACTTCTACTTTCGCATCTACAATCTTTGCCTTTAGAAAAAAGGCCAGTCCTTCTTTTTTATTGAAATCTGCATTTAGTGGTAGATTTAATTTCTTCATAAATATTTCGGGGTAGCCCTGCATTATTTTTATGGCGGGCAGTGCGTACTCGTAAAAACAACTCAATACCGAAGCGGGATTTCCGGGTAGAGCGAAGATTAAGCACTGCTTTAGTTTGCCGAAGAATAATGGCTTTCCGGGCCTTTGGTAAATTTTGTAGAAAATATTTTCAACGTTCAACTCTTGTAAACACTTTCCCACAAAATCATATTTACCTACGGAGATTCCCCCGGACACCAAAATAATATCAGAATTAACCATAGCAGAACGGAGAGTATCGGTCGTTTGTCTTTCCTCATCTCCTATAGCAATTACTTCAAGTGGAGTAATATGAATGGACTGTAATGCTGCTATGAGAGCGTACGAATTGGATTCATATACTTGTCCATCCGCTAACGGCTGCCCCGGCTTTTGTAATTCGCTACCGGTAACAACGATGGTAATTTTTGGTTTGGGATACACTTTTACAGACTCAATCCCAAGCCCTATTAAGTAGCTGATAGCTCCGGCATTGAGTACCATCCCTTTTCGCAAGGCGACTTCTCCTTTTTTAATCTGTAGTCCTTCCGCTCGTATATTAGCCCCTTGTAATAGAGAGGTATCCTCAACCATGAGCCGCCCTTTTTCGACAGAAACTTTTTCTTGCATCACTACCGTGTCGGCTCCTTCGGGAACTTTTGCTCCGGTAAAAATGCGAACAGCAGTGCCGGAGGTAACGTTCTCCTTAAAGGGAGCCCCCGCTGGTGCTTCACCAATAATTTCGATAGATTTTTTGTCGGCTAAGTCGGCATGAACAATTGCAAAGCCATCCATAGCCGACTGACGGAATGGAGGGTATGAAGTGGGGGAGATTACTTCTTCTGCCAATACATAATGCAAAGCTTTGGACACAGGGTGCTGAACGGGTCTAAGCGGAATGCCGGCCTCTACTATTGCTTTTTTTGCTTCTTCTACTGAAATCATCGCAATTATTTTGAGGATATTAGATCGTTGAAAGAACAAATCGTCATTTCTTTTCCTTTTCCCATTTGAATACAGTGGGGTTTACATTCAACATAATAAATCCCCACCCGGCAAATTGTTTGCGATTACCACCTTTGAGTACTTCCATAGACGGATCAGCTACCAAAGTGGAGTAACCGGCAGTCAATTCGATATACTCAATAGGTTTGTACGAGCCATAAACATCTAACTCAAAACCGAGTGGAAGTTTTAAGTATTGACCGGGTGCTAAAGGGTCTTTAACTTTATTGGCAAGAAGAAAATAATGGGCATCGAAACCGACAGAACCTTTAGCGTTAGGCATGGCTTTGAATTTAAAATAGGCATCGTGTAAGCCGCCTCCTTTTGTATCTTTAGGCAGGTTCTGGAAGTAGTCCATATTTCCGTAAAATTTATGGTTGGTGGCGTAGAGTGTGCTGAAGGTGTTGTTGCGTTGGTTTGAAATATTTGAAGCATCGTTGCCCGAAACAAAATCGTAACCAATTCCCAACGCCACTAATTTCTTTACTGTATATTCTACATAAGCCGAGGTAAAAAAGGCGAGAATATCCCTATGGTAAGTGTCCTCCCCAAATTGAGTAAAGAAGGTAACATTTGCTTTAACGCTTTTAGTATTGACGTTGAACATAGGCCCCACAGTTCCGCGGAAATACACTTTGTTTTTATGTAGAGATGTGTCTGCATTAAAACCATCGGTTACCGCATAGAAAGACATTTTGAACTTGTCTTCAAAAAATTTTTGATGGAGCCATAGAAAGGCTAATGCTTTATAATTATTAAGCGCGTAATAAGTTCCGAAAAATCCCTCTGATGCCTGATTGAAAGCCCCACCAACATGCAGGGTAGTCCCTTTTTGCTGAAATTTAAAAACGGCTGCATCGTGTGCGCGAGCTTGTTGCACCCAATCTACATTTCCAAACAAACGTTGGTCATCATACACTAATTCCTGCCGCCCCAGTTTAAATGAAATGTTGTCTTTAATAAAGATTTCTGCCCAACCTTCGTGTAACGAAAAGCTGGCAACATTTTGTAACTGAGTTTCAGAACCCCACAGCCTAACGTCCTGTAGGCTCATGTACATCTTCACATATTTTGATTTAAAGCCTACATTCAGCCGGGCACGCTCTGAAATAAAAAATGCAGATTTAGCCCCGGTAGAAGGAAGGGTGCCGTACCCCAGCCGCTGCTCAAATCTGGGGCGAAATTGCATGGCTACATCGAATGAAGTTTGCGCATTGGAATAAATAAATCCGAAACAGCCCGCTGCTATCAGTAATAACAATCTATAGAGTTTCATGATAATTAGCAGTTACTTTTTAAGAAGAGCCAAATTTGAGGTAAATGAAGGGCAGTAAAGAATGACATTTGTCACAAGTGAACATGACTATTACCAAAACAGGTATTCGCAGTAACGGATGCTCATTATGGGAATCGGCAATTTCTTTAAAATTCCCTCATCACTTAAATTGCCGCAAACATTTTATTTTCCGAAAAAATTATGCACCAAGAAAAGCATTTTGAAAGCCCGGATTTTGTAAAGGACGTAGTGATTGGCATGGCCGATGGACTTACCGTGCCTTTTGCACTCGCAGCCGGATTGAGCGGAGCTGTGGATAGTAGCACCATTATTCTTACGGCAGGCATTGCTGAGATTGCTGCCGGAAGTATTGCAATGGGATTAGGCGGCTATCTTGCCGGAAGAACGGAAGTAGATCACTACCAATCGGAATTGAACAGAGAATACTTCGAAGTAGAGAAGTACCCCGAAAAGGAGAAAAGCGAAGTGGCAGAGGTATTACAGGAGTTCGGTGTAAGTGCGCCCTACAGTGTGCAAATTGCGGAGGAAATGAGCAAAGACAAAGAAAAGTGGGTGAAATTTATGATGCGTTTTGAGTTGGGTCTCGAAAAACCCGATGAGAAGCGAGCCGCTAAAAGTGCTCTTAATATTGGAGGGGCTTATGTTGTTGGAGGCTTTGTTCCCTTGGCTCCGTACTTTCTGATTCACGAAGCGCAGGAGGCTTTACTTATATCTGTAGTTGTTACACTTATTGCACTCTTTGTTTTTGGTTTTTTAAAGGCTAAAGCCATAGGGCAACCACCTCTTGCCGGGGCTTTTAAAACTACCATTATCGGAGCCTTGGCAGCAGGGGCGGCTTTTGGTCTTGCCTCTCTTATTAATAAGGCGTAATCATTATCTTCGCCACCCAAAATGTGAATTATGAGTAGGATAAAAGTGGGATTGGTGCAAATGAGTTGCGTAAAAGAACCTTCACTCAATTTATCAAAGGCTGTCACCGGTATTCGGGAGGCTGCTGCTAAGGGAGCGCAAATTATTTGTTTACAGGAACTTTTCTCGTCTTTGTATTTCTGTGATATAGAAGCCTATGAAAATTTTAAGCTGGCCGAACCTATACCCGGACCTACGACTGATTCTTTAAGCGCAGTAGCGAAAGAGTTGAATGTAGTTATTATTGCTTCTCTGTTTGAAAAGCGTGCCCAGGGGATATATCATAATTCCACTGCCGTACTCGATGCTGATGGTGCGTACCTTGGCAAATACCGTAAAATGCACATTCCTGACGACCCTGCATTTTTTGAAAAATTTTATTTCACTCCCGGTGATTTAGGGTATAAAGTGTTTCAAACAAAGTATGCAAAAATAGGAGTACTCATTTGCTGGGATCAATGGTACCCTGAAGCCGCCCGCATTACTTCTTTAATGGGAGCTGAAATTTTATTCTACCCTACAGCGATTGGGTGGGCCACTGATCAGGAGGAGGGAACTAATCGGGAGCAGTACAATGCCTGGCAAACCATTCAGCGATCACATGCAGTGGCAAATGGGGTATTCGTTGTAAGCGTGAACCGCGTGGGGTTTGAACAAGAGGGGAAGATGAAATTCTGGGGAGGGAGTTTTGTTTCAAATCCGTTCGGAAATTTATTGTATTGCGCTTCGCACGACAAAGAAGAAAATGCGGTGGTAGAGATAGATTTAAACAAAACCGACTTTTATCGTACTCACTGGCCATTTTTGCGCGATAGACGGATTGACTCCTACCAACCTATCACTAAAAGATTTATTGACGAAACATGAATCAAACCCCTCGCGCACTCGGCTTTTCTTTTCCCGCTGAATTTGAGCCGCAACGAGCTATGTGGCTCTCATGGCCGCATAAGGAGGCGAGTTGGCCGGGAAAAATAGAAGTGATTTATCCCGTTTATTCAGAATTTATAAAATTAGTTGCACAGGGGCAAAGAGTTTGTATTAATGTAGCCAACGAAAGAATGAAGGCTTTTGCTATTAGTCAATTACAAAGAGTGGAAGCGAACTTTCAACAGATTGATTTTTATTTTCACCCCACAGATGATGCTTGGTGCCGTGATCACGGACCTGCTTTTGTAATCAACCGGAGCACGAAGGAAAAGGCAGTGGTGGATTGGGACTACAATGCATGGGGCGATAAATATCCTCCTTATGATTTGGATGATGTAATACCTACGCTAATTGCCGGTAAATTAAATCTGCCTGTATTTTATCCTCAAATAATTATGGAAGGTGGTAGTGTAGAATTTAATGGTAAAGGCACTTTGCTCACGACTACTTCCTGCCTATTGAATAAGAACAGAAACCCAAGCTTATCTCAAGCTCAAATTGAAAAGTATCTTATAGAATACTATGGAGTAGAGAATATTCTTTGGCTGGGAGATGGAATCGCAGGCGATGACACCGATGGGCATATTGATGACCTGACACGATTTGTGAATGCCGATACGGTAGTGACTGTGATAGAAGATGACGCATCGGACGAAAACTACAAGCCCTTAAAAGAAAACTTAAAAATGCTTTCCTCTATGCGCTTAGAAAATGGAAAGCAAATGAATATTGTAGAGTTACCTATGCCGCACAAAGTTGTTTACGATGGGCAGCGATTACCCGCTTCGTATGCTAATTTTTATATTGCTAACGAGTGTGTGATTGTTCCCACTTTTAGAGATAGGCATAACGATACTAAAGCACTTGACATTTTAAAAAGTTGCTTCCCCGACAGGAAAATAATCGGTCTTGATTCTACCGATTTAATTTGGGGACTTGGAAGTTTCCATTGCCTTTCGCAGCAAGAGCCGGCACTTTAAAATGGATTCTGAAATGCCGGATTATTTATAAATGTAGTATCGGTCATGGAGTAGAGAAGATTTAATAGATCTTGCTTTTCCTGAGCCGTAAAATGCACCCCTCCATTGGCGTGATTCGATTTCAGCATAATCGCATCAACCGTAGGAGAAAGTTTAATACTGTCACTATAGAAATTAATCACCTGTTCCAGTGTTTGGTACCGACCATCGTGCATGTAAGGGGCGGTTAGGGCAACGTTTCGCAACGAAGGAGTTTTAAATTTTCCATAATCATTCACATTTCCGCTTATCTCTCCGCGGCCTTTATCAGTAAATTCAGTTACATTATTCACAGAATCCAATCCATTGTTATGAAAATCATTATCTGTCATTAGCAGATCGTTTCCATGTGTGTGACAATGAAAACAATCTCCCCTTTCGGTTAAGAAAATCTGAAACCCTCTCGCTTCTGATTCGGTAAACTGCTCTTGGCCACGCTGCACTTTATCAAAATGTGATTCGGAAGAAATCAACGTCATTCCAAACTGCTGAATTGCTAAGTAAATATGTTCTTCTGTTATATCTCCCGGGCGGCCAAACGCTTTCTTGAAAAGCCGCACATATACTGAATCAGTCGCTAAGTATTGAATAGCATTCGGCACATTTAAATCTTGCTCCCCGTGGAAAGCATCTTTTGCTTGTTCTCCTAAAGTAGAAGACCGCCCATCCCAAAAAACTTTATTCGCCCAAAGAAGATTTTGAATGGATGGAGCATTTCTTTTAGTTGGCCCAAAAACATTTGTACTCTTAGCGTGACCGGCATCTGAAAAAGCAAATTCAGATTTGTGACAAGAGGCACAGGATAATTGACCTGTACTCGATAAGTGCTTGTCATAAAACAATCTTCTGCCAAGTTCAATTCCCTCGTAAGTCAGCGAATCTGCATAGGAATTATTGATGTTGGAAAAGCGGAACGGTTTGGTAATGGTGTAACTGGTCCCAATATACAAAGTGTCTGATTCCTGCTTGTTCGGTGGCGAATCCGGCAAATCGGGTTTGCAGTTTTCTAAGGTGAACAAAACCATTAATATTCCAGGAAGCAGAATTTGGAATTTCCTCATTGCTGATATTTAAAAAGTAAAAGCCTGGGCGAAATTATCCGAGAATTTTATGGCGATGTTGGGATTATCGGAAGTCCCCATTTGCGTACTGCTTTCTGAAATGATGTCTAATGTTTGCGTGTTTCCGTAGAATATTTTTTTGACATCCAAATACAGTGTAAGGTGAAACTCATTATCACAGCAAACGGAGAATGGTTTTTCAAGTGTCGCTTGGCGATACATACTATTAGTGCCGATATGATAAAGAGGAAACCAGTTAAAGGTGCCGTTTCCGGTTCCCGTAGTATCGCTGCGCGCTTCTAACTTGTAGAAAATATATTTTAGCCAAGGCCAGTACATCCCTATATCGTTGCTCAATGGATTATTACTCGGAACCGATAAAGGATCGGTAGCGTTTTGAACAGAATCTAAACCGGTACTGAATTTAAGGGCTTTAAAGTCACCTGTGATATTGTCACTGTGAAGTACCAGCGTACTCGGGTCAGCAAAATTTAGAAAGGCGACATCTGCCAGGTTTACTTCCGAATTATCCGTTTTTACTAAGGAGATATGAGAGAGATAACATTTGAGTTCGTCAAATTTAATTCTTCGGTTTTGCGGGTCAGTGTATATGGATCCCAATGCAAAATTTTGATCTCCGTATTTTGCTTTAATATCTAGTGTGAAATTCCCGTGCTTTGAATCGGGTTTGCAACCTGAAACAAGTGAAAGTAGAACGGTAATAGTGAGCAAAGGGATATATTTTAAGAGTCGCATCAGCTTCATTTTTAGGCCACCTAATTTAGATGAATCGGTAGCGAAATTGACCTCATTAAAAGAGTTTAACATTATGCACTTGCCAAATAATAATTTCTCCATTGGGCATCTTTTTTAAAATCTACCGCCAAAATTTTTCTGCTACATTCCATTCCGGAAATCCTAATGAACTTTAATCTAACGATTTCCACTGCACTAAGTGTTTAATCAATCTAAAGCAATGCCTATAAGTAGAACCTCCAGCATTGAAGTAATCAACTTAAAATCCATGATATAGAAAATGACAAATTACGATACACAGCAAATCAAGGCAGAACAATTTCATAAGCTCCATCATTCAGGTAAAATGCTGGTGTTCCCAAATGTTTGGGATACATTAGGTGCAGCATTGCTCGAAAGTTTACAATATCCCGCAGTGGCAACGGCAAGTGCATCTATCGCATTTACAAACGACTACAATGATGGTGAAAATATGCCCTTTAACCACCTTCTTAACCTCTTAACCAAAATTGTAAGTAGTGTAAATATTCCTATAACAGCCGATATTGAAAGTGGCTATGCCTCTAATGATAAGCAGCTTCAAGAAAATATTGAACAACTTATTGCTACGGGCATTGTAGGAATAAATATCGAAGACACTGATAAGGCCACAGGGGAACTAATTTCTATCGAAGCGCAGTGCCATAAAATTCGACTCCTGAAAAATGTTTCAGATAGGAAAGCGATTCCTCTATTCATCAATGCCCGGACAGATGTATATATTCATGGAAATAAATTTGAAACGGCAGAGGCCAAATTGGAGGAAACTTTAAAGAGGGGATTGGCATATAAACATGCCGGTGCCGATTGTTTTTATCCTATCGTTATGCGTCAGGAACAAGACATTAAAAGGGTTATTGAACAACTTCAGATGCCTATTAATATTTTGACAATTCCGGGGATTCCCGAATTGAATAGGCTTCATGAGATAGGTGTAGCTAGAGTCAGTTTGGGACCTTCGTTTTTGAAAATTGCCATAAGAGCGATGAAGGATATTGCCATTCAGCTTAAAGACTTTAATGGTCTTTCAGAAATTACAGCGAATGAAATTTCAAGTGATTATTTAACGGCATTAGTGAATAGGCAATATTGATGTCAGACTAACCATTTGCCGGATTGAAGACAGATGGGAAATAAAAAAGCCATCAGAAGAATCTGATGGCTTTAATTTTTGTCGGGGTACCAGGATTCGAACCTGGGACCCCCTGCTCCCAAAGCAGGTGCGCTAACCGGGCTGCGCTACACCCCGAACTGTATAAAAAAAAGGCAAGAACAATGCGGTGAGGGCGGGATTCGAACCCGCGGTACCGTTTTACCAGTACGACAGTTTAGCAAACTATTGATTTCAGCCACTCATCCACCTCACCGTTCGCCTTTCAGGTTTTCTAAAAGGACGACAAAAATAGAAATTCCCTCTAATTCACCAACGGATAAAAACAAAAAATCCTTTCTGATAACAGAAAGGATTTTAGCAAGAGCGAAACCCTCTTAAGAAATGCTCATTTGTATTTTCTTTTGAATGTCTGCCACGGCTTCGCGAAACTCCTGATCGGTATCAATCAGGTTCTGCACTGCCTGGCATGAATGGATCACTGTGGAGTGATCGCGACCTCCAAAATGTTTACCTATTACCTTCAATGAATTCTTGGTGTAACTCTTAGCCAAAAACATTGAAAGTTGCCGAGCTTGTACTATCATGCGCTTACGAGTTTTTTCGCGTAGCATATCTACCGGCACACTGAAATAGTCACAAACTGTTTTTTGGATATAGTCAATAGAAACCTCTCTGGAAATACTCTTTACAAAGTTCTTAATGATTTTCTTGGCTAAATCCAAGTCCACTTCCTTTTTATTCAAAGAGGCTTGCGCCAATAAGGAAATAAGGGCAGCCTCTAATTCGCGAACATTAGTGTTAATATTATACGCCACGAACTCTACTACTTCTCTGGGGAGTTCAATTCCATCGGCATACATTTTCTTTTCTAGAATAGCAATTCTAGTTTCAAAATCGGGCACTTGAAGATCAGCACTCAAGCCCCATTTAAAACGGGAAAGCAATCTTTCTTCCATTCCTTCCAAATCGCGCGGAGGGCGGTCAGAAGTTAACACCAATTGTTTGCCGTTTTGATGCAAGTGATTAAAAATGTGGAAGAAGATGTCTTGAGTTTTTTCTTTGTTTCCGAAAAACTGAATGTCATCTGCAATTAAGACATCAATTAACTGGTAGAAGTGAACAAAGTCGTTGACAGAATTATTTTTTACCGCATCAAAAAACTGATTAGTAAATTTTTCACTGGATACATATAATACAGTTTTATTCGGGAAATTGGCTTTTACCTCATTGCCGATTGCTTGTGCCATGTGTGTTTTTCCGAGACCTACTCCTCCATATATTACTAAGGGGTTAAATGCAGTTCCCCCGGGTTTTTGCGCTACGGCATATCCCGCACTGCGCGCCAGCCTGTTGCAATCCCCTTCTACAAACGAGTCAAAATTGTAGTTAGCATTGAGTTGTGAATCAATATTTATTTTTTTCAGTCCGGGAATAATAAAAGGATTTTTAATCTGATTTCCGGAGAGAAAATAGGGGAACCCGACTTCAGGGTTGGCAGAATTGCCGGAATTGTAATTCGGATAATCCACAGTAGATGGAGTAGCTCCGTTAGAAGAATTTTCTACGATGATGCGGTACTCTAATCGGGCACCGGTGCCTAATTCGCGTTTAACTGTTTTGCGCAATAAAGAAACATAGTGCTCTTCGAGCCATTCGTAAAAAAATTGAGATGGAACTTGAATAGTTAGAACGGATCCTTTTAACTCTACCGGTCTTATCGGCTCAAACCAAGTTTTGAAGCTCTGTCCACTGACGTTATCCTTAATTATTTCCAGACAGTTATTCCAGATAGCGCTTGCCGATTTTTCCTTCATGCTCACGTTGGTTTTTTATTAGGTTAAGTGAAAAATAAATGATGTGTGTCTTGATTGGTGACGTGAAAATGATAAAACGTTGTGTAAAAAAAAATTTTTCAGTCCTTGATTTTCTCAATTAATTTTTAAAGTGTTTACAGAGGAGAATTCTACAAGTTTTTTTTTACGCGGTTTCTTTTTTTAGAAAAAAATGTTAGTTGTTGCACTATCCGCTAATTAACTTAGGATAGTCGGGAATCAGTGCTCTTTTTTTACCGGATCCCATATAAAAATCTATTTTACCCAGATAAATTCCTGCCCACCCTACTTGGTTAATTAGAACTTTCTCCCCCTTAATATTTTGATATTCCAGCGGTTTATCAAAAAATGTATGTGTGTGCCCCCCAATAATCAAATCAATATTCGAAGTGGATTGTGCCAATACCACATCACTCACTTTTTTATCAGGGTATTCAAATCCCAGATGCGAAAGACAAATTACTAAATCGCAATGATGGTCGTGACGAAGTGATGCAGCCGTTGTATTTGCGATAAGAATAGGGTCGTTATACCTCACCCCTCCAAACAAATCATCTGGTACCAATCCACTTAATTCTACGCCTACCCCAAATACCCCCACCTTTATACTATCCAAAACAAAAATTTTATAACGCGATATTCTCCCTTCCAAAATGGTATCAGTGAAATCGTAATTGACGTTTAGGAAAGGAAAGTTGGCATGAGGAAGTTGTTTCACCAAACCATCTAACCCCACATCGAAGTCGTGATTACCGAGCGTAGAAGCATCGTATTTCATTTCACTCATCAACCGAAACTCTATTTCTCCATGAAATTTATTGAAATAGGGAGTGCCCTGCCAGATGTCGCCACTATCGAGTAGCAACACATTTTTTTCAGTACTCCGTATTTGCTTAATCAGGTGGTATCTTTGCGCAAAACCTCCCAGTCCTTAGTATTTACCCCCATCCATCGGAAAGGGTTCTATGCGGCTGTGTTGGTCGTTTGTATGCAGAATGGTGATTTTTCTGCTATTCTCTTTAGCGAATGCCTCTATCGGAAATGCACCGGCTCCCAGTAGTAGTCCGGCAGTGGCCGAGCGATATATAAATTGTCTCCGTTTCATGGCGCTAACTGAATTCTACCGTCTAATTTACTTTTAATGTGTTCTCCTTTTGCCGTCATTTCTTTTACCCCCTCAATCAAAGCTTCGCGAATTGTTTTTTGGGTGTCGGTATAGGGTAGTCCCTTCAACATCGCACAATTGTCTCCTCCTTTGGCTAAATAATCGGAGATGGCCACTGTATAGGTTTTATGGTAATCTAAAGGGTTTCCGTGGATTGTAATCTCAGTGGCTTTTTTATCCTTGATCTTATACTGTGCTCCACTGATATGCCACCCTCCGTTTAAGGCCATGTGATTGAAAAGTGTATCAACGGTATATCCGCTCAATTGCATAATGGCAATGCGATTTTCAAAGGGCATCAGTTCTGTTATTTCGCCCAAAGTAACCTCCCCTTTAGGCAAAGTGGGAAGGCGAATGCCTCCGTGATTGAGCAGTGTAAAATCCACTGAACCTTGATAATAATCGCTACTCTTTTTCAAGATAAGGTCACACATAAAATTTCCCAAATCACTTTCAGGTTGTGTTTTTGTCAAGGCATCATCTGCAAAGCCTAAAACGGTGTTCATCTCTTTGCTTAATGAATCTTTGAAAGGTTGTATGTCTGCAAGCATGTCTTCATCTGCTGCGGAATCGCGGGTTATTTTTTCTTCCTGAAAATGATAGCTGACAGCCCGGAAGCCGGTGGTGCAAGACGCGAGAAGAAGCAATAATAAGGGTAGAAATTTTTTCATTGTCAGCGAAACAAAAATAAAGGATGTGCTCTAAGTGGGTTGCCTTCAAGCAGTTTTTCTTGTTAACCTAACCGGATTGCCGGGGAAAATTATGATCCCCTAAATGATTGATCATATTTTGATAGCCAATAAAGTTGAATGCAACGTTCACTAAGTCCTTCTCAAAAAGTGCCAAGAATAGAATTTTGACATAACAGGA
>CAZQYO010000032.1:0-14149 GCA_964597415.1 uncultured Chitinophaga sp. | reverse complement strand
ACTTGGCCGGGCTTCCCACACTACTGTGGAGTTACCCCAAGGGTCGGAGCCAGTTATAAGAGCGTTTTCCCCACTTACAGTTTGGTTAGGGCTAAATCCTGTAGCACTCGATTGGCCTGCCGTCCAGGTGCTTCTATCTATCAAACCTCCGGTGGCAATGCCTGAATTTACGGTTAAAACGGACGGTTGTCCGCTGCATATTCCAACGGGGTTTGCGGTGGCAGTTAAGGTGACCGAAGGCCGGCTAATGGTCACCGTGGTACCGGCACATCCGGTGATATTAGGACAGATAGAATTTCCTGCCCTGCGAACATAATAGTTAGTGGTAGCTGAAGGAGTAACCGTAATAGAAGCTCCTGTCCCTAAAAGAGTACCCGAGCCGCACCCTCCTGCATACCATTCATAGCCCGCCCCTGTGCCGTTAGAACCTCCGGAGGCAGTAAGCGTAACCGCATTGCCGCTGCAAACGGTTGCTCCACCGGTTATAGCGGTAGGAGCCGTGGGGGCTGATAATTCATTCCAGCCCATCGTAAGACTGGTAAAAGTTTGGTACCCTACGCAGCCCTGAAGTGTGTGCGAAGATGAATTGACAGGTGTGCCGCCTGAGTTGACTGTAATATTGAAAACTACTGTGCCGAATCCCAAAGGCACATAAATATTATTCCCGTCATTTTTCCAATAAGCCCCTGCCGGACTTATAATATCCAGCGTGAGTACGGGGGCCGGAAAAGGGGTTATCAAACAGCCGGGCTGTATGGTGTGCGCCATAGTGAAGGTGGCTTTGCCATTTCCATTCCCATTGGTGCCGGTTCCCAGCACAGGGGCCGGCCATTTATCTCCCGAATTATTTAACGGAAAGCTACTGACCCCTCCCGTAAAACTTCCCGCAGGTAATACCCCAAAACCATTGATAGCGTAGTTATAGGTAAAACCATACCCAAAACATCCGCTTGTAGAACCGGGTACGGTTATCTGCGTAGTGCCTGTTCCTATTCCTACGCCATTGTTGGTGGTAGCGGTAGTGCCGCCAGGTGGGGTTGTGGCAAAGAAAGGGGTATAAACAACAATATAGGTTGTCCACGGATTATAGTTCCCCTCATTATCATACGCTCTGAAATAAATTGTATTGGTTCCTCCCGGGGTAAATGGGCCTAAGGTTAAACTCCAACTTGCCGGGGAAGTGCTGAAATCAATGGTTCCTGTGCCATCCGTGCCATTAATATCATAAGCTATTTTGGACAAACCTGCACCGGCAGGGCCTACGGCATTTAATCCATACCAGTCCGTAGCGGTACCGTTGATGGTAATAGTGCTGCCGGTGGGAATGGTGTAGGAACCCTGGTTAGTGTGAGAAGTAAAAGCAATGGTAGGGGCTGTTCTATCGGGGAAGGTGGGCATATAAGCACCGGAATAGGCGGGCGCACCTGCTGAGTTTTTGGGAGCGATGCGGAACCAATAATTCTGCTTATTATCATAGGTAGTGCCCACTGTTTTTTCATATAATCGCTCAGGGTTATCTCTTAACTCTTGCCCGCCTCCGGAATGATGAAAAACATCTGCGGAGACGGTATTGTCTCCCCAGCCGTTTATTTCGGCATCGGTGGGGAACAAGGCTTTTCCGTTAGTGGTCCATGAGGTCACATTGCCCACATCAAAAGCACGGTAAGCATTGCCATCCCATATATAGATATAATAGCCGGTGGCAGTGGCTCCGGCACTTGGCCAGCTTAAACTCACATAGCCCGTACCGGTGTTTATACCGTTAGCGGTAAAAGAGGTGCTGCTAAAATCAATAGGGTGAGGGATGACATTGAAATTGGTATAAAAATTATACCAGCCATTGGTGGCACCCGTTGGGTCCTGCGCATAACCGGCTATATCCATTCCCTGCACATCGCCATAATCTACAGAAGCTGTAAAAGCAAAAGTGACGTATCTGGTATTGCCGGAAGTGCTCGTGCTGCAAAGGGATGGAATAAGGGTAACATACCCGGCTCCATAACCGTTGCTTTTAGAAACATAGCCCCCACCGGTACATGCCCCTTGATTATCTGTCCATACATAGGAAGAAGGGTGCCAGGCAAAATAACCTCGGGCATTTGTCCACTGCGTATTCTGAAAAACCAAAGCCATAATACCATAAGTGGAGCCGTAATCATTAACCCCATCAGCACTGGTGGCCTGCACGGTTATGTAATACACGGTTGAGGCATCGGCCGTAATAGGCGATACTGGCGCCCCGCCCGAAGTAGCACTTATTGAGACGTTATTGACAACGGGAATTGGATTTGTGGTATAGGTAACCACCAAGTAATTTAAATTTGAAGTGAATCGTTTATAGTTAGTTGTAGTGTTACCAAATCCTAATTGGAAAGTACCTGCCGAAATTCTTGCTTGTAAGTTTGAATTGGCCGTTGCACCTAACGTATAAGGCCCATATGTACCTGTATTCCCGCAAGAGAAACTTGTATAGGCACCCGCAATCATGTCATTATACGCAGCTGTGTTGGCTACTCCGTAAGGGCCATAAGCACCGGTAACATCGTTTATACTGATTGTAGTTGCTGATGAAGAACTTACTGAATTACAAACAAGCGTTGCGGTTACACTACTAACTATAGCACTAGTAGGTATTGAAGAAATTGTAAACCTTGTCCATGCACCATAAGTTGAAGCCGAATAGACATAAATGGATGGATTGCCTTCTATTGCATTACCAGTGGATACCCACCCGCCCCAATCTCCGTAAATAGTAGCAGTTGGGTCAATCACCACAGGGAATGTTCTAGCCTGAAGCCAAGCAGCAGGAACAAGAACTGCTATCTGAAAACCATTCCCAATTGGCTTTACATAATAGCTATCGCCTAAATGATTGATACCATCAGCATCACAGAGACTTACATTTGGGTTATTCGCTTCGTAAACCTCGGGCTGCGGGAAACTGTATAAAAACTCGCCCTTCTCATTGGCTAACATTAAACTGCCTTTTATGGTGCAAGCATTTGTAATTTTCTTTCCGTTTGCATATAGCGACCAACCCGATGGCAACTCAATATTTTCCGAAAAGCCTACATTACCGGTTTTTCCTACCAAACTCGGAGGTAAACTATTCAATACAATGTTATGCTTTACTTTATCCGCCTCAACAACAAACTCAATATCCCCTGTGCTAAAAGAGTTTGGATAGTTTACCTTGTTATCTTGTGCAACACCGGTTACATTTTGGCTGCTTTCAATTAATTCGGAGCTGTTGTTCCTAATAATTACGATAGAAGAGTTTTCCGCCATTTTAAAGGAAGCAACAGAGGCTCCTACCAATGCACCTTGATTATTCAAATCATTTCCCGGGAAGTAACTTTTAATCGTGTTGGTAGTATTTTGAAACTTATAGTTTGGTAAACTTGAGGGAACCAATCGCGTATCAATATCCTTCCACTGGTCATTATCTTGATAGTGTAATGAAGCACCTCCGGTTATAATAGCTTTTACGCTGCCATCAGCCATACGGAAATGTTTGGATGTACGGGAGCGCCTGTCAGTTAACTCATTATCACTAAAACTGATTTGGTTTAAAGCAACAGTTTCAGATGCTGTAGCAACTTTCTCATCGTTATTGCCAGTTGTGATGCGATTGGCTGGTGAAGTATTTTGCCCGTAACCAATAGTTACCAGCAACATAATCAACAGGAGCAGGTAATTTTTCTTCCTATTTTTTGTCGTATTAAATGTCCGGTTAAGGTGGTTGAATGGGTACATGTATTTCATCGGTTCAAATTTTAGTAGTTGATTTTTTATCTTGGCTACAAGAGCCGGCTTATAGAGTATATAGTTGTATGTCAATTATTCCTTCCCTACTTCACTCGTAAAAGCTGATTATTTTAAAATGCACGGGGCTATTTGCATTTATAAATTACCTGAGCGAGATTCTCTACCCCCTTAACTTAATGCCTTAAAAAGCAAAAGTCAAGCCTAATCATGCGCTAAAGATATTTTTTTTACACAAAAAGCAAGGGCTATACCCCCAAAATAACAGTTGTAAATATTTTCGTTCCCTCGGTTTGGGAGTTTCTTCCCGGTTTTAAATGACTATTTTTCAATACAATCCTTCGATAAATCTATACGGTAAAGAGGTCAGTTTAGTTTCAGGGGCTAAGTTTTGGGAACGGGAGCATAGGACCGGGAGTGGCGGGGCTAATCATGTGCACATCGTTAAAATTAGCCATTCCGGGAAGTGTTGCGAGGGGTTTGCTATGTGTTTTTACCGTTCCCGCACGTGTCAGAACGGTTTTCGCACAAGTTTTTACCGTTCCCGCACATGTCAGAATGGTTTTAGCACAAGTTTTTACCGTTCCCGCACGTGTCAGAATGGTTTTAGCACAAGTTTTTACTTCACTGGCGCGAGCTTCCGCTCGTGCCTAATTGGAAATTGAAGGGTTGGAAATAATTGCGGAGGGCGAGTTGAACCATGAAGAACATTAAGGGTATTAAGAGAATTGCGGATTGAATTGCGTAGCCGGTGTAGAATAATGGATATCGAATTTTGAATGGAAACTTGGAATAAAAGGGCTTGTCCTCAAATGGCGCTACAGCACATACGCCCGTGGGAGAGTGATGTGACGAAGGTGGCCGCAGTAAGGCGCCAAGTATTTTTAATTCATTTTGTGTTATCGGGTATTGTGCGAGGGGAAACAGACTACCGGGAGGTTATTGGTGTAGGGATGGTTCTACTATTCTAAAATCATATCGTTGGTATCGGGGTCTTTATCGGGTCGGCTGAATACTTTGATGTTTCCGGCAAAGGATACTAAGTAAACTCCCATGAAGATGAGGGCGGCTGACAGCACTTTTTGAAAGGTGAGTTGATCTTTGCCGAGCGAGATGGAAATAATGGTGGCCAAAATGGGCTGCATGTATATGTATGCACCTACTACACTGGAATGAACCTGGCGAAGAGCCAAAATATTGAGCAGGTAGGCGAGAAAGGTAGTGCCGAATACTACGAAGGCCAAACCTAACCAGGCCGTAGTATTAAAGCCGCTCCATTGAATGTGGCTGAACTGCCCGAAACCGAAAAGGACTACCGGAAAGAGTCCGAAAAAGAAGACCCACTTGATTACGGTAAGCGGGTGATACTTTTTCATAAGCGGTCGCACTATCACCAGATACACGGCATAAGAGGTGGCATTGATGAGGATAAAGAAGTCGCCCAGCACGGTTTTGCCCGAAAAGCTGAATCTGTTTCCGCTGATAATAATTAAGGCTCCGCCAGCCCCCAATGCCAAGCCCGTTATTTTTTGCCAGGTCGCTTTTTCGTGGGATAGAAAAAAGGAGATGACAAATACGAGGATGGGGGTCATAATCATAATGAGGGAAGCATTGATGGGGTTGGTAATGTTTAAGCCGAGAAAAAACATTTCCTGATTAATGACTACCCCAAACAGGCCGCAACCTGCGAGCAAGAGCAAATCTTTTTTCTGCACTTTTTCTTTTATCCAGAAATGATGCAGCGCAAAAAACAAAGCGGTGGTAACGGTGACGCGAATAAAAATGAAGCCAAATGGCTGGATAAACTCCGGCATTACCATTTTAGAAACGGTGAATCCCGCACCGTAGAACAGGTTGACAATAAAAAGGTAAATGTGCGCCCGCAGGTTTTGCATTTCGATCAAATAATAAGCGCCAAATGTATCGGAAAAGGCTTAGGGAAGCAGGTTCACCATCACAATCTTTCCTTCCTGAGTCACTAAGTTTTGTTGCACCCCGCCTATAAACCGGGTTCCATCGGGGCTAAACCAACCCAACCCTGCCCACACGGCATGACCGGCATATTGCTCGTTGTGCTGCACATTGAAATAAGTGAGTTGTTTTTTGCTGCTTCCATCTACATTCATGATCCACCAGTCGGTTCCTCCGGTATTGCTTTTCGTATTGGTCATCCAAACAATTTGCTTGCCATCGGGGGTATAAAATCCGTGTTCATTGTAATCCTTATCGGTAAGTTTCACCAGGTTGTTTCCCAATGTATCCATGGTGTAGATGTGTTCATCCAAAAAAGAAGAGCCGTCCATATCGCTACAGAAAATGAGGCGGGCATTATCGGGCGAAAAACCGTAACATTCGTAAAAGGCATTGCCCGAAGGCTCGAAGGTGCGCACCTGACCCACCACCGGAACAGAGTCGCCAATCCAAGAGAAGTCGGCCACCTTTATGGTCCAATACCCGGCAGTTTGTTTTGGAGAAAGAGGATTGGGAGCGGCTTTGCGGTCGGTCCACGATAAATATTTTCCGTTGGGAGAAAAGCGCGGACAAATTACTCCGTGATCGTAGTCGTTGGGAATATCTACCAACTTGAAAGTTTTTTTGCCATCGCTGCTTATCAGCCAAATATCGCAGTAAGCCCCGAAGCCGGGCAAAGCATCGGTGGAACTGCCGGGGTGATTGGCTTTTTCCACTACGGCTACCAGCCATTTCCCATCGGGATACCAAGCCATGTTGGCAATGTGTTTATTCGGCAAATCGGGATGATGGCATGTAAGGCAGGAGTCGCTGCTGCCATCGGGCTGTGCCAGATGAATATCGTAGTATCCATCACTTTCTTTTATGGAATAAGCAATGCGGTTGCTGCCGGAATAGTCCCAACTCACATCTAAGCCATGTTCGCGAAATGGCGTGACTTGTGTAGGAAGATAAGTGGGAGCTACATTACACCCGGCAGCGAAAAACAGAAAGAGCCATAGCGATTTTCTCATACGGTTAATATTGAATGATTAGTGCGTTCGGGAAAATAAAAAAATGTCATTCAAATATAACCAGAGTATGTGTTTATATTTAAGTAGCCAATCTGATTTTCGATATGACTTTCTTTCAAGCATTGTATGGCGTTCAACACCGCGATCTCGTGGAGAGCGGAAGGGATGGGAGGAAAGGAAGAATGTACGGGAATCTTTTCCTCACTGCGTATATCATTATTCTTTTTTTCGCTTTGCTGATGACCGCGATGCTCGTCTTCCCTTCCTTGCACAAGAGCCTTGCGCTTTCACTGCATCACCTATTCGGTTACTCTTTTGGTAAAACGCTGGGTAAGATAGTGGCAGTTCCCTTGATGGCCGTTATTTATATCGCTGTGGCTAACACGGTGGGTTCTGCCCACAACTACGACAGGCTGGCTCAGGAATTTAGCTTGCTGCCCGAAAAAGATCGGTTGCAGGCGAATAAAAAATTGTTGATCCCCTTCTTTTTACTGCTGGGGATATTTTTGGCGCTGGCGCTGCGGTCACTCGTATAGCTTATCGCAATCCTTTTTTCCAATCTACTTTTTCGTTTACCACTTCTTTGAGCCGCTCTACAGAAATGCGCTCTTGTTTCATGGTATCGCGATCGCGAATAGTAACGGTGTTATCTTTCAGCGTGTCGTGGTCAATGGTAATGCAGAAAGGGGTGCCAATAGCATCTTGTCTGCGGTAGCGCTTGCCGATGTTGTCCTTCTCTTCATAAAAACATTTGTAATCCCATTTGAGCAAGTCAAATACCTCGCGGGCTTTTTCTGCCAAACCATCCTTTTTCATTAAAGGGAAAACCGCTATTTGCACCGGTGCTAAAAACGGAGGCAGCGCCAGCACCGTTCTTTCGCTGCCATCTTCTAATTTCTCTACCTTAAAGCCATTGCACATCACTGCCAAAAAAGTGCGGTTCAACCCAATAGAAGTTTCCACTACATACGGAATATATGCCTGATTTAACTCGGTATCGAAGTATTGCAGTTTCTTTCCCGAAAGCTCCTGATGATTTTTTAAATCGAAATCGGTGCGGGAGTGGATGCCTTCCACTTCTTTAAACCCAAATGGAAATTTGAATTGAATATCTACGGCTGCATTGGCATAGTGGGCGAGTTTCAGGTGGTCGTAAAGTTTCAGACTCTCTTCCGAAAAGCCCAGCGAGCGATGCCATTTCAAGCGGGCTTCTTTCCATTTTTCGTACCATTCCATTTCGGTGCCGGGGCGCACAAAAAACTGCATTTCCATTTGCTCAAATTCGCGGGTGCGAAAAATAAACTGACGGGCTACTATTTCGTTGCGAAAAGCCTTGCCTATTTGCGCAATGCCAAAAGGAATTCGCTGGCGAGAAGTATTGAGTACGTTCAGAAAATTCACAAAAATTCCCTGAGCCGTTTCGGGCCGCAGGTAAATGGTGCTGGCTTCATCGGCCACCGACCCCACTTCGGTGGCAAACATCAGGTTGAACTGTCGCACGTCTGTCCAGTTGCGCGAGCCGCTGATGGGGCAGGCAATTTCTAAATCAATAATTATTTGCTTTAAATCTGCGAGGTCATTTTCTTCTAATGCTTTTTTGAAACGGCTTTCGATAGCCAGTAGTTTTTCAGTATTGCGCAACACATTCGGATTGGTTTTTAGAAACATTGCTTTATCGAAACTCTCTCCAAATTTCTTCTCTGCTTTAGCCACTTCCTTCTCGGTCTTCTCCTCTATTTTAGCCATGGCCTCTTCTATCAGCACATCGGCCCGGTAGCGCTTCTTCGAATCTTTATTATCAATCAACGGATCATTAAACGCATCTACGTGCCCACTGGCTTTCCATGTTTTGGAGTGCATAAAAATGGCGGCATCTAAGCCCACAATATTCTCGTTGAGTTGCACCATAGCCTTCCACCAGTACTGCTGAATATTATTTTTCAACTCAATACCGTAGGGACCATAATCATACACCGCACCTAATCCGTCATATATTTCGGAGGAAGGGAAAATGAATCCATATTCTTTACAATGGGAAATAATTTCCTGAAAAAGCCCTGCGCGTGCGGCAGACGGGTTCGGTGTATTCTCTTTACTCATGGGGGCGAAAATACAAGACAAAACACGATAGGCAATAGCTCGGCATATCAGATAATCTTAGTTTTGGCGCAGTGTTTGCAAAATCAACCGAAAAAATACCCATGAAGAAGAATATGCTATGGATAATGCTCCTCTGTACTACTGCTCAATTAGTAAGTGCGCAAACTGACAGTTGGGAATGGATAAGAGAGGTGAACCAAGTAAAAGCAAAAATGAAACTATTAGAGAACAAAGAAACTTGGGTAATCATACCGGACGATAATCAGAACATGCGCTACATGTCGCAGCAACTTCCCGAAGAGTACCAAAAGGATGGTCTGGCAATTACCTTTAACGGATGGATAGCAAAAATTCCACCAAACGTGCGCATGTTGGCGACTCCTTTAAAGCTGACAAAGGTGTGGGTGAGTTGTTCGGACAAGAAAAAATATAAGTTGAAGAAAGGCAAATACACCTTCTAATAATTGTAAAGCGCAAACTCCCAATTTGTTTTTATCGTTTGGTAATTCGTAATTCGCCCGCAGTAATAGCTCCGCATGTCAGTTAAAGTTTCCCATCTCAGTAAAATATACGGATCTCAAAGAGCCGTGGATGATATTTCCTTTGAAGTGAACAAAGGAGAAGTGCTTGGCTTTTTAGGTCCCAATGGGGCAGGGAAAAGTACCACGATGAAAATTCTGACCTGCTTTATTCCTCCCACTACCGGCAGCGCATTAGTGTGCGATCACGATATTACAGCCGAACCTTTAGAGGTAGCGAAAAAAATAGGTTACTTACCGGAAAGCAATCCGCTTTATCTCGATATGTATGTGCGCGAGTATCTCGAGTTCATGGCCGGTTTGCACCAACTCGGAAAAATCACAAATGCCCGCATCAATGAAATGATTGAAGTAACCGGCCTCACAGCCGAGCACAAAAAAAAGGTGGGGCAACTTTCAAAAGGATATAAGCAAAGGGTGGGGCTGGCGCAAGCAATGCTGCACGACCCGGAAGTTTTGATTTTAGATGAGCCGACTTCCGGATTAGACCCTAATCAGTTGGTGGAGATCCGCTCGCTGATTAAGCGGCTCGGCAAAAACAAAACTGTTATTTTTTCTTCACACATTATGCAGGAAGTGCAGGCAGTGGCCGACCGTGTGATCATCATCAACAAAGGAAAGATAGTAGCCAATGACACCACCGAACATCTGCAAAATAGAGCAGGGAACGAAATCATAGTAACCGTAGAGTTTAAGCAAGCGGTGGAGAAATCACTGTTAGGCACTATTAAAGGCGTAAAATCAATAGAGCAGTTAAAAGATGGCAGATGGAGTTTTGTATCGGCCGGTCAGAGAGACCTGCGGGAAGATATTTTCAATTTTGCAAAAGAAAAAAATCTCACCCTGCTTCATTTAAATAAAGAAGAATACTCTCTCGAAGAAGTTTTCAAACAGCTCACCCACCCTTAATCCTATTTTCAGTGATTACCTGCGGCACTGCTAATGCTTTCCGTTGATTATTCTTCTCATTTAGCTTTGGAAATGTCGTTATTGGATAAAGTCCATTCCCCTGCAAACTGCCCTTATACAGTATAGCGTTACGGTTTTTCTCCCAATACCTTTTCATTCAGCATACCAAAACCCTCGCATATTATATTACCTTCGCGCCCTTTCAAAGAAATTATGCGTAATCAAAACATTAGGAACATCGCCATTATTGCCCACGTTGACCACGGTAAAACTACTTTAGTAGATAAGATTTTGCACCAGTGCTCGCTTTTCCGCGATAACCAGAAAACCGGAGAACTGATACTTGACAACAACGAACTGGAGCGCGAGCGAGGCATCACTATCCTTGCCAAGAATGTGTCGGTAGAATACAAGGATATTAAGATCAACATTATTGACACCCCCGGCCACGCTGACTTTGGAGGCGAGGTAGAGCGGGTGCTAAACATGGCCGATGGAGTACTTTTATTAGTAGATGCTTTTGAAGGCCCTATGCCGCAAACCCGGTATGTGCTGTCAAAGGCATTGGCCTTGGGCAAAAAACCTATTTTAGTAATAAATAAAGTAGATAAAGAAAATTGCCGGCCGGATGAAGTACACGAGGCGGTGTTTGATTTAATGTTTGCATTAGATGCCACCGAAGATCAGCTCAATTTCCCCACGGTATATGGAAGCGCAAAACGCGGATGGATGGGAGCTGACTGGCGCCACCCGTCCGAAGATGTCATCTATCTGCTCGACACCATCATAGGTTATATATCGGCTCCACTTATTCAGGAAGGCACCACCCAAATGCAGATTACCTCTTTAGATTATTCCTCTTACATCGGGCGGATAGCGGTGGGCAGGGTAACAAGGGGTTCGGTCACATCCGGGCAACAAGTATCGTTAGTAAAGCGAGATGGTACTATTCAAAAATCGCGCATCAAAGATTTGTATGTATTCAGTGGATTAGGGAAATTGAAGACAGAGCGAGTGGAATGTGGCGACTTATGCGCTATTGTGGGAGTAGATGGTTTTGAAATCGGGGATACCATTTCTGATTTTGAAAAACCGGAAGCCCTTCCGCCTATTCATATTGACGAGCCGACCATGAGCATGATTTTTACTACCAACACCTCTCCGTTTTTCGGTAAGGATGGAAAGTATGTTACTTCTCAGAAAATTCGCGAAAGACTATGGAAGGAGTTAGAAAAAAATCTGGCGCTTAAAGTAGAAGATACAGACAGTGCCGATACATTCCGCGTATTCGGAAGAGGTATTCTGCACCTCTCTATTTTGATTGAAACCATGCGAAGAGAAGGCTATGAACTCTCTATTGGCAACCCCAGAGTAATTACCAAAGAAATTGACGGACAGAAACATGAGCCGATAGAAATCCTAACTATTGATTCGCCCGAAGAGGTAGCGGGAAAATGTATTGAGTTGATCACTCAGCGAAAGGGGGAAATGCTCATCATGGAACCAAAGGGGGATATGATGCACATTGAATTTGAAATTCCTTCGCGTGGCATCATCGGCTTGCGCACACTGATATTAAACTCAACGGCAGGGGAGGCCATCATGGCGCATCGTTTTAAAGAGTTTAAGCCGTGGAGAGGAGATATTCCTTCGCGGATTAACGGCACCATGATTTCAAAAGAGGCCGGTCGCGCTACGGCTTACGCAATGGATAAATTGCAAGACCGCGGTAAGTTTTTTGTAGAACCGGGAGTAGAAATTTACGAAGGTCAAGTAGTAGGAGAATACAGCAAGGATAATGACCTCGTGGTAAACATCACTGCCGCCAAGCAGTTAACTAACTTCCGCGCAGCGGGCAGCGATGATAAAAGCACTCTACCTCCTCCAATTCGTATGAGTCTTGAAGAGGCGATGGAGTACATTCAGGAGGATGAATATGTAGAGGTTACCCCTAAGTCCATCCGCTTACGCAAAATTTTACTCAACGAAAACGATCGGAAAAGAGCTTCCAGATAGGCCATAAAAAAACCGCGACATTTATCGCGGTTTTTTGTTTTAGCTAAAAAAGTGTTGGCTTACTTAGCCGAGACTGTATATTCAAACTTTCCATCTTTAAGCTGAATACATACCGGTGCTCCACTACCTTCTTTGTTAGTCAATCGAAGTACCAACTCTAAAGTGTTCTCTGATAGCAGATCCTTAAAATTAGTACCGTTAATCTTCATCGTCACTTCGGTAGAATTGTTGTCAATGTTGTTGATATAGGCTACCTGAATTTCCTGATCTTGTGTGGCTCCCGGCTTTCTGAGGTACAATTCAAAACCGCCAATATCATTAAAGGTAGCAGCGGTAGTAGTTACTTGCGCTTTAATCTCATTCAATTTGGCATTTTTAATTTTCTCCAAATCAAAAGTAGCCCCGGCAGCCGCAAATGCCGACTCAACATCCGCTTTACTGAAAGTAAACACGTACACATTGGTATGTTCATGCGTGTCATAACTGAGGCATTGGTCAATAGTTCCAAGATTTTGGATAACCACTACATCTTGCTTGGTGCAAGACGCGAAGGTAAACAGCACTATGGCAATGGACGCAAAAAGTGCGGGTTGAAAGATTCTTTTCATGTTAGTTTTATTTTTGGTTACCGTAAATGTAATTGACTTTTTTTAAATAATCTCGACTTGCCTTACCACTTTTGATAGAATTTCAAACACCGTTTCAGCCATTACGTTCTCACTATCTAAAGTGGGATTCACTTCGGTAAACTCTAAACAACACACTCTTTCATTTTGTACCAATTCCAGAATTATATCGGCAGCTTCTCTTTCGTTGATACCTCCTTTTACCGGTGTGCCTGTTCCTCGGGATATGGTGGGGTCGAGCGAATCGGCATCAAAAGAGATGTATATTTTATCGCACTGTGAAAGATATTTGAGAGCTTCCCTGCAAATTTTTGTCACTCCTATTTTTCGTATTTCGGAAGTCGTAAAATTCTTCACCTTATGCTGTTTGAGCAAATACCCCTCCTGCTCTTCAAAATCGCGCATAGTCATATATAGCAGGTCGCGGTATTCTACTTTAGGGGAAATATCTCCCACGTTTTTTAACCGCTCCCACAATTCAATCGTTTCATAATCGAGGTCGTTTACTTTTTCCTCTATATTATCTTCCGCCAATGCAGTGGCCACAGGCATGCCGTGCATATTTCCCGAGGGGCTGGTATAAGGCGAATGAAGATCGGCATGAGCATCTATCCAAATTACCCCCAGCCGCGAATCGGGGTAAGCCATTCGGATGCCGGCAATAGTTCCGCCCGCATTGGAATGATCACCCGAAAGCACCAAAGGAAATTTGCCATCCTTCAGCGAATCGCGGATAGCGGCTCCAATGCGTTCGTACATCTTAATAATGCTTCGTATTCTCTTGGCATACCTGCTTTCGATCACCCCATACAGCGCTGCATTATCGTCCGGTATATTAATGCTGCGATGGGTTTTGAAAAAATTGCTCCTGAAATCGAGAGCGGCAATCTTAATGGCATCTACTCCTAAGCTGGCACCGCGCGTACCCGCCCCAACTTCGCTTTTTACTTCGATGAGTCGTATCTGTTTTACTTTCTTCATAACCAACTATTAATCAACTGTTAACTGCTTTAGGAACGCTAAGTTAACATTGTTTGCTCCTTGTGCCAAAATGGCAAAACCATACGTGACTGCAAAAAATATTTGCGAAAATAGACGTATGGGATAGGGTTATTTCTATATTAGTTGCTAATATATCCATTATCCGCTAACCGACAAAGCTATGGCCGATAACAGAAAATACATACTGGCGCTCGATCAGGGCACTACT
>CAZQYO010000031.1:9521-14353 GCA_964597415.1 uncultured Chitinophaga sp. | reverse complement strand
GTTTTGTCCCTGTTTTATCAGCAGATTGATTTCCGATTTCGGACTTATTCTCCTTCATCAGCCATCTTTATTCTTGCTTTTTCTCTACTCCATCCAGTTTATCAAGATACGCTGCTGCTTTAGCCGCCAGATCTTTGATATTGGCATTACTACCACTACTGTATTGCTCTAATTTGGCAGCATCCCATATTTGAATTTTATTGAACCGGCCGAAGAGTACTACTTCGCGGCTATTGCCTAAGTACTTCATCAATTTTTTACTTATCAGGAAGCGATCCGCATTGTCAAACTGCACCTCCGTTAGACCCATCATCATGGTAGCAGCAAACTGGCGCAACTCCGGGTCATAATCGTTCAACTTCATCAATCGGCTTTCTTCGGCTTCCCACTCTTTCATGGGATAAATCACCAGGCAATCTTCTATGTCTTTCGCTATGATAAACGTGCCGCTTTCATCAACGGGGAATTGCTTACGCAAAGCGACCGGCATTTTAATGCGCCCCTTCTCGTCCATCGTGCAATCATATTGTCCCCTAAATGTCATGTTCGTTTTCTGCTTATCAGCAATACAAATCTATAAGTAAAGTCCATTTATTCCCACATTATCCTACTAAAGTAGTGCAAATAATTTTCAACAAGCAAAAATTAAGCTAAATGCTTGTTATTACAGCATCTTATGAGTGGACTATAGTGGGATATTCTTGAAGTAAACGATTGTTGTGGATAATATGTTGCGTTTCCCACACTAAAATCAGGGTTTTCAACAGCTCAATAACAGCTTAAAAATATTTTGTGGAAAAAAGAAGGTGGAATTGGCGGCTCTAAATCAAAAAAGTGGGAGAAACAGAGAGCCATTAAGCCTGTCATAGAATTAATGCCTCCCACTTAGGTTGCACAGCAATTCATCCTTAATATCTTTACTTCAATGGGCGATCAGCATCATTACGAACAGTTGATTATTGGGGCAGGCTTTGCGGGAATAGGTATGGCTATAAAACTGAAAGAAGCCAACTGTCACGATTTTATAATTGTGGAGCGCGATTCGCACTTAGGAGGTACGTGGTATGTGAACGACTATCCGGGCGCAGCCTGCGATGTGCAGAGCCATCTGTACTCATATTCCTTTGAGCAAAACCCAAACTGGAGCCGAACTTTCGGGTCGCAGAAAGAGATACTGCAATATATAGATCACTGTGCCAAGAAGTACAAAATCACTCCACATTTCCGATTCGGGACAAATGTGACGGGCGCAGCATTTAACTGTGAAAGCGGAATATGGACGATTAAAACTTCAACCGGTGATTACACCTGCAAATACCTCATCTCCTGTTCAGGAGGCTTGAGCCAACCGGCACTGCCCGCATTCAAAGGAATGGACAGTTTTAAAGGGGAGAAATTCCATTCGGCCAAGTGGAATCATCAAGTTGATTTGAAAGGAAAGACCGTAGCCGTGATTGGCACCGGAGCCAGTGCCATACAAATAGTTCCGTCCATTTCCACTGAGGTTAAACAACTTCATCTTTACCAACGAACACCTCCATGGATACTTCCAAAGCCCGATCGCCCAATGAGAAATTGGGAGAAAAAACTGTTTCGTAATGTCCCGGCTGCTATGCACTTTTACCGAGAGTTGCTGTATTGGAAAAATGAATTGTTTGCCACCGGCTTTGTCAAAAATCCCGCTATGATGAGCTTGGCAAAATGGGTTGCTACGAAGCATATAAGAAATAACATAAAACAGGAGGCACTGCGGCACAAAGTAACTCCCACGTACACCGTGGGCTGTAAGCGCGTTTTGCTTTCTAATAATTACTACCCCGCGCTTAACAGAGAGAATGTAGAAGTAGTCACAGAGGGCATAACGCAAATCACAGAAACGGGCGTACAGTCCAATGATGGGAAATTAAGAGAGGCAGATGTGCTTATTTTCGCTACCGGCTTTTACGCGGCTGAAGGAGTAGTGGTGTACGACATTAAAGGCAGAGATGGCATAGACCTGAACGAAGCATGGAAGAACGGAGCGGAAGCTTATCTCGGCACTAGTATCAGCAGGTTTCCGAACCTGTTTTTGATTGTTGGCCCCAATACCGGCTTGGGACATAGCTCTATGCTTATTATGATAGAGGCACAGATACATTACATTATAGAAGCGCTCAAAAATGCAAGCACTCAAAAGGCAAAGTACTTAGATGTAAAAGAAGAGGTTCAAAAAAACTATAACGAGGAATTACAGAATCAGTTAAAGCGCACCGTGTGGCAAACAGGCGGCTGCATTAGCTGGTATCAGGATAAAAACGGGAAGAATGTAACCTTGTGGCCGGGCTATACTTTCACCTTTCGCAAAAGGACAAAGAAGTTTGAACCGGAGAAGTATGAGATGGTAAAGTAAACAACTTCTTCTTGTAGAAAACAGAAAACAATCACTTACCCTACTATCGCTTTAATGCCCGGCAGTTCCTTTCCTTCAAAGTATTCGAGCATAGCTCCACCTCCGGTAGAGACGTAGCTCACTTTATCTGCCAAGCCGAATTTATTAACAGCCGCTACACTATCTCCACCTCCCACTAAACTGAACGCTCCCCGAGCAGTAGCTTCGGCTACCGCTTTGGCAATAGCCGCTGTTCCATGCTGAAATTTTTCCATTTCAAACACCCCCATCGGGCCGTTCCAAAGAATAGTTTTTGAAGAAAGAATAACCTGTGTGAAATCATGGATAGCCTTGTTGCCAATATCCAAGCCCATCCATTCTTCGGGAATTTCATCGCTGTTAGCCGAAGCAGTATTCGCTGCGACATCAAATTTATCGGCAATCAAACTATCTGTCGGCAACATCAGAGTTACGCCTTTCTCCTTCGCCTTTGTCATCAGTTCAAGAGCTAGTGCCAACTTATCCTCCTCTACTAAACTATGACCAATGTTTCCTCCCATTGCTTTAAAAAAGGTGTAGGCCATTCCTCCTCCTATCAGAATATTGTTGGCTCTGCTCAGCAGGTTTTCAATAATTAAAATCTTATCCGAAACTTTTGCTCCCCCCAATATGGCGGTAAATGGCTTCTCAGCATTCTTCAGCACTCTATCTGCATTCTTCACTTCATCGGCCATCAAATAACCAAACATCTTGTTCTCAGGGCTAAAGTAGTTAGCGACTATGGTAGTAGAAGCATGTGCCCGGTGAGCTGTTCCAAAAGCATCATTTACATATACCTCTCCGTGCTTCGAAAGTTTTTCGGCAAATGCCGCATCTCCTTTTTCTTCTTCTTTATAAAACCGAAGATTTTCCAATAACAAAACCTCACCGGGTTGCAATGCCGAAGACATCGCAAAGGCTTCGTCACTCATACAATCCACGGCAAATTTCACTTCCACTCCCAGCAAACGGGCAATGGCCTTTGCTACCTGTTTCAGGCTGTGTCTCTCCTTATCTATAGTGCCGTCCTCTTTCAACTTTTTGAGCGGGCGACCGAGATGACTCATCAGCACCACACTCCCGCCATCGTTCAAAATCTTTTTGATGGTAGGCACGGCTCCTCGCAAACGAGTATCATCGGTTACTGTTAAGGTTTTTTTATCTAAAGGCACATTAAAGTCCACCCGAACTAAAGCCCGCTTGCCCGAAAAATTATAGCTGCTTACTGTTTTTATCTCCATAAAATTCACTTTGTGCCTGCGAAAATAGTTTTTCAAGATTATTCTCAATAAGCTAATTATTTTAGCTTTACTAATAATCATGGCAGACAAGATAAATCAAAACAATATCGTTCACCCCAACCCGAAACCCACTATCATGTTTGTGGATATGAACAGCTTTTTCCCTAGTTGCGAGCAGCAGGTCAATTACTGGCTGCGCAACCGGCCGGTGGGCGTTTGCGTGTACACCGGTAGGCACGGAGCGGTGATTGCTCTCTCTAAAACCGCGAAGGCGATGGGCATAAAACCCGCCACCCTCGAAGAAATAGTAAAGAAGCACCCCGACTTTGTGCCCCTCGAAACCAACCCGGCCCGCTATCGCGAGTTTCACAAGCGCCTCATCAAAGTGTTGCAGCATTTTGCCGATGATGTGATTCCGCTCAGTATTGATGAAGCGGTCATCAATTTATCTTCCTACCGGTTAGTGTATAAAGATATGCGGCAATTAGCTTTAGACATTAAGCAGAAAATAAAGAAAGAGGTGGGCGATTATATGACCTGTTCTATCGGCATTGCTCCGAATGAATTTTTGGCAAAACTGGGGACCGAGTTACAAAAACCAGATGGACTGGTGGTGATAACCCCCGAGAATATGGATGAAATTCTCGGTCGTTTGGCTCTCACTGATTTGCCCGGCATATCAAAAAAGATGGCGGCTCGCTTGGTCATGGGCGGCATTCATTCCGCACTGCAACTGCGACACACTCCGCCCGATAAAATAAGGCGAGCCTGCAAAAGTATTATAGGCGAATACTGGCACTTCCGCTTAAATTTTAAAGAGGTGGATATGCGATTCGATAAGAAATACAAAACCATGCAGGCCATGCGACAAATATCAGCCGAACAGCGCGCCTCCGTGGAGACCCTTCACCACCTCCTTTATGCACTTTGTCAGCAATTAGAAAAACGGATGATGACCCAAGAAGTTTTTTGCCACACTCTCGGATTTTCATTCGGCTATACGACCGGGGTCAGTTGGGCCGACCACCTGCGCTCCCACATGCCGGTGCAAGGAGGCACACACTTGTATCAAATTATTTTAGACCGCATACAGTTGTTTGAAGCGAAGATGAACGGAGAAAAAATAATGAATACCGATATAGATAGAATGGGCTTGTGGGTGGGTAATTTTGTGCAAGACGGGC
>CAZQYO010000031.1:4645-9511 GCA_964597415.1 uncultured Chitinophaga sp. | reverse complement strand
CACACCGACAGCGCCTTTGACGAATCGCTGCTGGTGCTCAGCAATACTCCCTGTTTGACAGCACTTACCGAGCCGACCGGTTGCGAAAAACGGTGTATAACCTTCGCGACAAATTTGGATTTGAAAAGATACAGATGGCTGCCGAGTTGATAGACAAGCCGGTGATGAAAGATGTGATTGGCTTCGGCTCTATAAAAGATTTGACAAAACCTGCTTATGACAGCCCAAAAGAATGACAAACCTTTTCGCTTTTGATACTACCCCCACCTACAGGCAGCACTCCATCATGTTGACGGGCAACTCCAACCACAAAAATTTTAAGTTCTTTTTGCTTAGGACGGCTTGGTGGATAGGGAATGTGTGCTTTACCAACGATGTTTTGTTCTCTGATTAGCGGAGGCAGATGACTTGGCCAGCAGGGGTGAGGCAGATGACTGCCGGTTCGCCTGTGTTAAACAAATCGGTGACAATGGCTTGGGACGAAGGGGCAATTTCAAAGTGCCGCAGCAGTTTTAAGCCGGTGTCAAAAACCGCGATTTTGCCGGTGGAATCGTCTATCGCGACTATCCAGGGCGGAGTGGGAGTGGCCGTGAATGAAAGACGAGTGACCGAAGCACCATTGACGGCAGCGGCATGTATAAAGGTGTTCGCATGGTCATAGCTGCGCAGCGCGCCACCCGAAGCATATACGTAGTTGTAGGTGGAATCGGATAGAGCGGTGACGGCAAAAGCGGTAGCGGAATCAAGCAGGGGGAGGTGATCTGCTTTCCCCTCCTTGTCCACCGTGGTCAGTTCTTTGCCCCGGATGGATAAAAAGGTAAAATCGTTTTTCAACTGAATCAACTGCCAGTCAGTGAAGGAATCGGCTACTTGTTCGATGGCCCATTGCTTGTTTCCTTTGCCGTCACAGAGCACCAATCTTCCGGCAGTAGTGTTGACGGCTACATAGTCCTTGCCGCTGTTGCTAAACGCGCTCACAGGGGCGATTACGTTCCCCGCAATGCTGTTGGGACTCCAACCGGCTAAGGGTCTGCCGGAAAGTTCGTAGCCATATATCGCTCCATTTTCGCAGGGAATAAAGTAGCGCGCTTTGGGGGTATTGGAAGTGCGCAGCAAACTCATCCCTGCCGTGGCGGTTCGGCTTAATCGGAGCGGGTACGAAGCCGCATCATTTCCTTGCGCATCTAACAAAAAAACCTGCTTAGTGGTGTTAAATAAATACTGGCTACTCCCATTGTGGGAGTAGTCTCCGCGATAAATTTTACTCATCAAGGGCGCACCAATTTGTTTCTTAAACTTTATATCTCCGGCTGCGCCTATCAGGTAAATAGTGCCGCTTGTATCTTGCACCATAATCTCCTGCTGATTGTTTTCCTCTCCCTCTACGAGCATAGGCCGGCTGCCAATAAAGGAGCCGGTGTTTGTTTTCCAAGCGGTGCTCTGACCCTTTGCAGTGGCTTTGCCTACTGTCATGGTAATAGTGCTTTCTATTTCGTGTTGTCCATTTTTGGTAGAAATGGAGATTGCAGAAAACTGAGAAAGGAAATCTTGAGCGGTGGATGAATTTCGCAACAGCCGATGAAGCAAATTAGAAGAGCGGCTCAGGTTCACATACCAAATCTGACTTAGCTCTCCTTGAAAGGAGCTGTCGCCCTGCAAAACAGCCAGCGTATTTCCGTGCCGGATATTTTCCAAAGCTAATTTCATTACATCCTTATTATTGGCAAACACCGCCAGCGAATCGTTCTGTGTAAAAAACACTTGTCCCAATGCTGAGAAGCTATTGCCAAAGACCCGATTCACCAAGTTTCCGGCCTTGAGCGCATAAATTTCTTTTCCCATAAATGAATCTACAGGTAAAGTGGAAGAACCCTCTGTCGCAAGCATATTTTGCAGAGCAGACTGTGCCTTGCTGTTATCTTTTACCCCCACCAGGCAGAGGTTCTGCTCTGTTATATTTTCGGTTAAAGGTTCCAGAGTAAGAAAGGCGCGAAAGTCACCTGCCCAGTCTCGAAAGAAAGAGGTGGCCAGATCACCTGTACTCCACTGAAGGCTATCCACCGTACTAATATCCGCAACAGATGTATTGGCAGGAATAAAACGCAACAGTTTATTTAAAGCCATAGTAGAAGCCACGCGGCTATCGCTTTTATAACTGCCGGAAAGTTGCACCGCATCATTGCTAAATCGGACGGCATAGGCTCCCCATTCTCCCGATTTTTCTAAACTGCTGAAAAGAGGAATGACTTCTTCTTTTACCAATGCCGGCAACATCACCCCGATGCGCGAAAAATTTACATAACAGCGAATGTCAGTCAGTTTGGACGAGGCATCGTGCACACAGTTAAATGATTTCTGATTACCTATACTTTCTCCGGTAGCCAAAGCGGACACTGCCGTCTCGGTGAGAAAAGAAGTGTAACTGAATACCAGTATTCCCTTTAGTGCCGCAAAGGTGATGCTTCGGCCATCGCGGAGCGATACGTCTAATAGCTTGTGGTTTTTAAATATCCTCACCTTAACCTGTTGCACACCTGCTGCTGCTTGCACCCGATTCAATAGGGTATTATCATTTACATTTTCAAAGCTGCCGGTAAAGAGATAGTCGTAGTCATCTGCGGTGGTTAGGTGAAGGGAGGCTACGGTGCTCCCGGCATAAAGTGCCTGTGTAAGCGATTTGTCAGTTTCTATAAGTGTACCCATCCCCTCCAATTCGCTCCACAAGCGTTTGCCCGCATCGGTTTTGCGAAATGCCATACCGGTGTAAGTGGTATTCAATTTATCAGAGAAAGATTTCCAATTATTGACCTCTACCACCACCACCGCAGAATTGGGGATAGCTAAGTACACCTCCGTTTTACGAAGAAAGAACCAAGTGACAGCGACTGCTGCCAAAAGAAAAATGGCGGCTACCGCAGCAATTATTTTGGGATATTTTTTGAGCACAGCCACAAATGTATTTTCATTTAGCTTAATTCAGAAGATGCGAAGGGAATATAAGCGAAGTGCTACACCCTCAACAGAATTCGTTAGCTCCAATCCCGCATAGGCGTAATCAAAAGGTTTTTGTGTTACTTCGCAGCGATATCCCTTTAACTATTCCACATGAAAAAAACATTTCTTATCGCAGCCGCCTTAGCGGGTTTAACTGCTGTCATTTTGGGAGCATTCGGGGCGCATGGCTTGCGACCATTAATCAGCCCTGAGCATTTAAGTTTGTGGGAAAAGGGGGTACAGTATCAGATATATCACGCGCTGGCTATTTTCTTGTGCTATCTCTTTCTTAAAAGAGATTACACGCTCCTTATCCGCAATGCTGCCATTTGTTTTGCGATGGGCATCTTATTTTTTTCCGGTTCATTATATCTTTTGGCCACCCGAGAACTGACCGGCATACCTACTATTCTTCTCGGCCCAATAACTCCTGTTGGCGGATTCTTTTTTATATTTGGTTGGGGACTCATTTTTGTGCAGGCTTTAAAAGAAGAGAAATAAAAAAAGGCACCCTTTTAGGAGTGCCTTTATGTTAGTTAGAAACTGATGCTTATTGCTCTTTCTTAAGACCGATGATTTTAAATTCTGTTCTCCGGTTAATAGCTCTGCCCGCTGGATCATCCTTCCCTTCCGGTGTCAAGTTGGGCACCTTAGGTTTCGACTCTCCGTAACCCTTAGCTACTAAGCGATCTTTTTCTATTCCTTTTTCAATCAGATATTTCACACAACTTTCAGCGCGAGCCTGTGACAGTTTCATGTTAGAGGCATCTGAACCTATGGCATCGGTATGTGCGCTCAACTCTACAATAAATGTAGGGTTCTCCACCATTATCTGGTATAGATTATCCAATACTGATTTAGAGTTTTCAGTCAGAGTTGCCTTACCAAATTCATATAACACGTTTTGTAGGGTGTAGTCCTTATTTATTTCCAGGTGGTTGATAGAAATTTGTTTGGTGATAGTATCTACATTGCCATAGTCGGAAGTGTTGAGTTCTGTGGTGTTGGCGAAGTACTCATTCTTCCGGGTCACGATTTTGTATTTCTTATTCTTATCCACTTCAAAATAAAAGTTCGGATCGCTGTTCATGTAGTACACTGTTTTTTCCATCCCATTGGGATATACTTCTATTAAGGTAACGCTGGCATCTTTCACGAAAGTACCGGGTTTCCCTTCTTCAGCCACTATACCTTTAAGAATGTAGCTGGCTTTGCGGATATTGATGTTATTTTGCAAGGTATCTTCTCCGGGTAAGCCTTTGGTGGTAATGGATTCAAACTTATTCTGAAAACCGGGACGCTCCACTTCTACTAAATAATCTGTTTCGGGCTGTAACTTGAAAAAGTAGGAGCCGTCAGTATGGGTAGAATCTACTGCTACCAATACCTTTTCTCCATCGGCATTTTTGCGGTATAAACGGAACATCGCACCTTCCAATGCGCCTCCTCCTTCGTTTCCTTCTTTAAAGGCAATACCTTCAACTGCATACCGGAAATTTGTCCATGTGAAAATATCGTCCGATGCTGTTTTAATGCCATTTAATGGAACACTGCCCACTCGGTTTGAAACCATAAAACCATTAGTCTGGTCAGTGCTTTTTGAATAATAAAGATCATCTGCCCCCGAACTTATAGGTGCACCAACGTTGGTTACCTCCCCCCACGAAAGGTCAGGCTGCTCTGTACTTTGAAAAACATCTAAGCCGCCATATCCCGGATGAGCATCGGAACTAAAATAGAGAGTTTTGGTACTGTCATCAAAGAAAGGAGTAATTTCATCTCCAGCCGTGTTGATAGGTCCCTTTACAATTTGCGGGCCTTTGAAATCGCCACCCGGAGCACGCATGAAATACCATATATCCATTCCTCCAA
>CAZQYO010000031.1:0-4635 GCA_964597415.1 uncultured Chitinophaga sp. | reverse complement strand
CTCCTGAAGTGCGAACGGTAGGTTGTGTCGAGGTGTATTTCTCTTTCGAGTTTATCGGCTCCGGCAAACGCTGGACATTGGAGAAAGTGCCATTGTTGTAATCGGCTACAAATAAATTGCAAAGAGAGCGATCATCATCTACTTCTAAGCATTTAGTAAAGTAAAATCTGGAAAGTTCCTTATTAAAAGTACCATTACCTACAATGTAGCCGTCTTCATTGATGTCCTTATTGTCAATCGCTTTTCCCTTGCCCCATGATTTGCCTTCTGCTACACTGTGGTAAATCTGGTAAACCCGCTTTGACTTATTGCCATCAACGAAAATGAGAGTATCGCCACTGCTTTTCCCATCAATCTTTAAAGAAGAATAATAAAGATCATTTTCACCTACTCCGAAAGGAGAAGCCTCCGTGTAAGAGTGATTCACACCGGGACCGGCTGAGATTACTTTCACCTTTGCTTTTAAAGGATTTTTGCTGGCAAATTCGCAACCCTCAATCTCTCTTTTAGCTAAACTGAGAAGGTTATCGCTGGCATCTTTTGGTTTATACGCTTTTTTGAATTTTTCGAGATACGAAATTGCTTCTTCGTACTTACCGTTGCGGTGCAGTACCTGCCCGTAATAATAGCCGGCTTTATTGAACAATACTTCGTCTTCCTTTGCCCATTTCTTCTGGTTGGCTTTCTCGCCCGGTTTAATGGAATAAAACTTTGCAAAGAAAACCTCTGCGTTTTCATAATCGCGGGCAGAGAGCAGTGACATGGCTAACCAATAGGTAGCATAGCGATTAGCGGAGTCCTGTCTTACTGCATCGCGATAATATTCAGCAGCAGTATAAAAGTAGGATTCAGCATAAAACTTATCTGCAATTTTCACTTCCGTGTTAGGTCTTTTGGAAGGCACCTGGTGTTTCTGCGCACTAACAGAAAGAACCAATGCACAAGCGGTGAGGGTTAATATCTTCTTCATTCCTTTGAGGTTTTAATAGTCCTTTGATATTCAAAAAAACCTGCACCGTAATGCAGGTTTCTATACTTAAATTTTTAAAATACAATACTTATTTTAAAATCAGAACCTGCGACTTGGCAATGACTTGTTTGCCTTAAATGACTTCACCGTTTCTCCGACATACGCCAACGATAGTTCAAATGCTCCCCGGTTCGTGGTGGACTGTTTCAGCGTAGAGATGTTTACATCATAAGCAAACCCAAGGCTTACATTGCGGAACTGCACGTTTGCCATAGGGATTATAGCATCTGAAGTTCCAGAACTGGTGCCGGCATATCTGTAGCGAAGCCCCAAACTTACGCTGTTATTGTTGCGGAAACCGGTGTTGAAATAATAAGTGGCGGATAAGTTCGGTAACATTTCGGTAAACGGTTCCTGATACATAAACAGAAATTCAGGAGTGATGGACACTTTCTTTTTCTTTCCGATAAATGCCTCAAGGTTAAAATCTACATCGTATTTGCGAGGTAAAACATTGTTTTTGTCTTTCTCTTCGGTAACCTGATTAGTCACCGTTGATTGATTCGGAGTAATTAAGTGATACGCACCAAACCCAATACCGAGTTTCACTTTGTCTTTAAAATTAGAACGCCAGTACACTCCTGCGTTAAAATCAAAGCGATAGAAACCGCGATTGAAATCTTCCGCAGAAGCTAAAGCCGGGGTTTGGTTATGCCCGAGGAATTGGTCGCCAAATAAAGGATCCTCTATTCTCTTTTGTATAAACGCTCCTTGAGCCGCAACGGATAAGCGGTGCTGGCCATCTTTACCAAACCCTTTGTGATAGGCCACCGTCAGGTTAGCATTTAAAATAGAAAGCCCCGCGTCTCCAGAGCGATCGTTGAAAAATCCAACACCTACCGCCAACTTATCGGTACGAAGGTAGCCTTCGAGCATGCAGAAATCCACATCTGCTCCCACTGTCCGGAAGCCGGATTTGCCCAAGGCACTTGCCCATTGCTGACGATAGGTAGCCGCGAGGCGGAAACTGCCATCGTAATTTCCTACCAAAGCAGGATTTAGCAATGAAGCTTGGGTATAATACTGAGAGAAATGGAGATCCTGTGCAGGTAATTGTGCAACAGAAAATACCGTTGTTAATACAACAGATGTTTTAAATAATCGGGTAAAAAGACTCATAATGTCAGGGATTTGTTAGTGATTCTGTTTTCAAATCTACAAAAGGTTTTGAACGAACAAAGAAAAAATTCCTGAATGTGATTTTTTTTTTTCGAGGAAGGCAAAATGTACGGAAACCAAGAGCTTCCATTCTTTGTTCTTTTTGTCATTCTATGTGGTATATACCAGAGGAGCCAAATTTCAAATCGCTTCAGTTTTTAGCATAAAAAAAAGGGAGAAATTCTTGTAGCTTATTTGAAAGAAACAAGAAGTACCCCTGCAATTATCACTATCGTACCTATTATTTGTCGGACAGAAACATCTTCACCGAACACAAAATGAGCCGCTAATGACAAGCCAACTATGGTCAGTGAAAAGAAAATAGCACTGGCCACTTGTAGCGGTATGTATTTAAGACTTTCTGTAAATAGCAGTGAATTAATAAGGCCAAATACCAGCCCACCCGAAAAATAGCCCCACTTTTTAGCAGGGGTGGCATCGTTAAGTGCAGACAAGTTGAACCCAACATTGGTAAGAATATTGGCAATAATAGAAGAGTACAGAAAGACGTATTTCATGAATGCTGAGATTTTATGAGTGAATAAAAAGCTAAATATCCATAGAAAGGAGGCGTAGATAAAAAAAACACTGAAATTTTTCTGTTAATGATTTACTATTTGGCGAGCAAGTTTTTGCGTTCAGAACTTCCAAACGATTTTCATTTATGACACTATACCTTCTACATAAATCTCCCTCTTCTGTTCATCAATAGAAAGTTTGAATGATTACCAAAACATCAGGTATAAAGCCGCCAGCAGACCAATCACAATAATGCTGCCCGCCAGAAAGCCGTTTGATACTTTAAAGAGTGAAATGTCCACCTCCAGTGCATTGGTTTTTTCTCCTTTGGGGTTTTCGATCCAACTGATGAGCCACATACCTGCAATGCAAAGTACAAATACAATTCCCATTCGGTCTAAAAAGGGAATTTCAAACACTCCGGCAGCCGTTGCCTTTGAAAAGCCAATAGAGGCGAGAGAGGATAAGTCCATTTGACCCGGCAGGAATTTGAGCACAACAGAGAATAGAAACCCTCCGATAGTAGCAAACAATGCAGCGTTGGAAGTGGTCTTCTTCCAGAAAAAACCCATCACGAACATGGCAAATATACCGGGGCTTACAAACCCGGTGTACTCCTGAATATAGTTTAGTCCTCCTTTGTCAATTCCCAGATAAGGAGCTATCAGCACGGCTATCAACATGGCGGCTACAACCGTTATCTTTCCTATCTGTACCTGCTTCCTTTCATCGGCCTCGCGATTAATTACCTTCTTATAAATATCCAATGTAAAAATGGTAGCGATACTGTTGGTTTTACCGGCTAATGAAGCCACAATAGCTGCTGTTAATGCCGCGAAGCTCAACCCCTTTAACCCTGATGGAAGCAGACTCAGCAGTACAGGGTAAGCCTTGTCTCCTACAGGTTGCCCCTGCAAATCGAGCATTTCAGAATGAAAACTTCCTTGCTGGTATAATACAAAAGCTGCGATGCCGGGCAGCACCACAATCACGGGCATTAGTAATTTCAAAAAAGCAGCAAACAGAATTCCATTTCGGGCAGTGGGCAGGTCAGCTCCCAATGCGCGTTGGGTAATATATTGGTTGCAGCCCCAGTAACTAAAATTAGCAATCCACATACCGCCCAGTAACACAGTAAGACCGGGCAAGTCTATGTAATGGGGGTTATCGCGTTGCAATATCATGTGAAAGTGATCTCCGGCATGGGCTGTCATTAAACTGAAACCTTGCCACATTCCGGTGGTGCCAAACTTTTCGGCAACCAGATTGAGAGCTATATAAGTAGTAGCCAGTCCCCCCAGTATCAGAAAGAACACTTGAATCACGTCAGTGTAACCTATCACCTTCATGCCGCCCAGGGTAATGATGAGGGCGAAGATGGCCAGTCCGATCATGATGGGGTGCAACATATCCTGACCAACCAGTCCGTTAATGGCAACGGCCCCCAGGTAGAGGATAGACGTGAGGTTTACAAAGATGTAGAGGAATAACCAGAAGATGGCCATAATCAGGGCCACCGTATCGTTATACCTCGTCTTAAGGAACTGCGGCATGGTATAGATGCGATTCTTAAGATAGATGGGCATAAACCACACGGCAATAATGATGAGCGCCAATGCTGCAATCCATTCGTAGGCCGATACGGCTATGCCCACAAAAAAACCATCACCGCTCATTCCAATAAACTGCTCTGCCGAAATATTAGAGGCGATGAGTGAGGCGCCAATAGCCCACCACGTGAGAGATCCTTCTGCCAGAAAAAAGGCTTTTGAATCGTGCTCTTTGCTTTTTCTTTTCCGGTAAACATAGTATCCGTAACTGGCTACTATAACGAAATAAATGACGAAGATGACATAGTCAATCGTTTGAAGTCGGTTCATGCTGTAGAGTTGGTTAATTTCTGTTAATACGTTTCGAGAGCCGGTTGT
>CAZQYO010000030.1:10899-14687 GCA_964597415.1 uncultured Chitinophaga sp. | reverse complement strand
GGCGAACGATTACGGAAACTGCTCAAGACCATACCGGCAAGCAGAAATATGTAAACACCTACACGTATAACTAAGCCCTCCCCTCCGGTGAGGCAGAGGCAAAGGAGAAGCACTCCATTTTATGCCGAAACACACAAGAGCATTTCAATTTCGCTTGCTGATGGTAGCCGTTATAAAGTCATCGATAATCTGAGTGGCGTAGTGGGGATGTACCATGTGGAATAAGTGTTCGCGGAAAAGATTAGTCTCCTCCGGGTTGGTGACATCTATTACATTAATATTCGGCCCTTTGTATATGCGGGGAACAAACCGAGCCACCCCATCCCGCTCACTTTTCAGAATCAACACCGGAATATTGTATTTAGGAAAATTCAACAGCCCTTCTTGTTTATCAAACACAATACTCTGCTCTAAGGCGGAGTGCGTTTGTATGGCAAACACTTTTGCCGGAAGCCGGTTCAGTGCTTTTTCGATAGGAATCCGGTTCAAATGTGGCAGTGAATCCATGTTGGTCATCAGGTATAATATCCGCTGCTTGGCGGCTGCCCATATACGGTCGCGCACCGCGCTTTCTTTGCGAATGAGCCAATTGCTCAAAACGATTCCGCGCTTGCGCACCCCGCTCTTTGTATCTAAGGGAATAATGGTTCTTGCCGTAATCAACATGGTTTTAGTGGCTATCCCTTTCAGGCTGGAAAGTGCCGGCAGAATAATGTTATCCATAAAGCCCAACACCGCATGTTTGCTTTCTTCGCCAAAAAATGGATTAGCACCAATGCGGCCTTGCAGGTATTTACGGATAGCCGGATATTTCCCCAACTCTCTATCCATCATCATAAAATATATGTTGCCCATGCTGTGGTCAAAAATAAATACCGGATGCCCTTTGCTGCCAAAGTAATCTACTGCCGCCTCAATGTTATTTACCACGTGATGCGAATATTCAGAAGGCGGCATGGCACTGGGCACTGAACCATAGTGCATCGCAGCCGCAATATATTTTTGTGTGGGGATGGTCGCCAGCAATCCGTCAAAGGAATTAAGCCCTAAAAATCCGTGGATGAGCAACACCACCGGAAGTTTCTCCTTGGCATTTTCTTTATAAGGGTTTGCGGTATCAATGCGAATAAGACTGTTGCCATAAGGCGTTTCGCGGGTAATCTCAATCTGCGGCCAGGTCAGCGCCTTGTCATCAATAAATACGCGCATCTTTTTCTCCACATTGGGAATGTAGCGCAAAAAGCCCGGACTTTCGTTTGGTTTGGCATCAATGCCGTACAGCCAAGCGAGCGGCCTACGCTTATCCGCTTTAGTAGCCAGAAAAGCAATTCTTCGGGAGCGCATCAGAAAATAGGGAGTGCCCGTCACCTCCCGCTCCTTGCGATTGCTCACCACCACAGCAATTTCAGTAGAATTAAAAGCCTTAGAGTTACGTTCAATACCCGCCACTCTTCCGGTAGGGTCAGAAGCGAGAAAAACATAGTCGAAGCCCTGTTTATCGTGCGCTGCTAAGTAGTCTGAAACAGAGCGGTTAAATTCCTCGGCATACACTTCTAAACTTTCGCGGTTCAGGTTCGCTCCTATAATTTGCTGGCGGGTAATGCGCCCTGCGCGGTAAAGCCTGCCCAAAAAAGTGCGGGCATCTACCACCCCCACTAAATTCCGCTGGCGCAACAAAGGCGAATTGACAAAGGTGTAAAGAATATTCTCCGGAGATTTCAATTCCGCATAATGCTCCAAAATATATTGGTAGGCTCCGGCCGGTGACTGCCCGTGCGAAAGCCCGACCATAAACTTCTCCCCCTTCTCTAAAGTGCGGTTGGCGTATTTAATAAAATCCTTGCCCACAGCCCGGTTGAACTGTTCGATATTTAAGCAGTATTTGGTATCAGGAACCGGAAGGTGGGCGGCCATCGGAACCTCCTTTATTGGAGGTGGACTCATAGCTGTTACGGTATTCAATAGTCAACTCATTTAAAAGTACATACGATATTGCAGAAAAAAATTAAATCCAAAAGTATAATTCGGGAATTAGTGCCCAACCTGACAAATGTCAGCTAAACTCAGGCCTCTGCCTCACCCATAGATAAACTCCCCCCTGCTTTATCTCCCTACGGCAAAAGCAGTACTATTGTTTCCTCGCCAAGCCCATGTGGTTATCGGGCCTCTGCTGCCAGAGGTAAATGAGTCTAAATACAAAAATTAAAATAGTTGGCGCCTTACTGCGCCCATCAGGGGCATATCACTCTCCCACGGGCGTTTGTGCTGTAGCGCTATTTGCGGACAAGACCTTTTCTCCAATTCTCCAATTCGCCATCCGCCATCCGCCATCCGCAATTTTTCAATACTCTTAATGATTCCATTCGCTATTCATTATTCTACATCCGCAGCGCAATTCAATTCGCCATCCGCCATTCGCCATCCGCAATTCGCAATCCGCCCATTTTCCCAATTACAATATTACTATCTATAATAGCTATTCGATGGCAGCGCACATAGCTTTCTTTAGGAAGGCGAAAGGTTAAGTCGTCTTGACTGATAGGAATGTCCAAGCCATCCTCATGGGAGCGGGATGTAATCATTACCACTATTATATCACCGGTTCCTTTTACCCACTCACTATTACTAATAACTAAAGCCGGACGCGGCTTTAGTTTTGTAAGGTCAGAAAATGGGAAGGGGACAGAAATAATGTTACCGCGCTGATACATATTCTCTCTTGTTTATAAAGTCGGTCCAAACTTCATCTTCTTCGCTGTCCCAATCTTTGGCGAAAGAAGTTTCTGCCAATTTAAGAATCGCGTGTTTGTCTGTAGAATCACTCTCGGCTATTTCTACCTGTATGTTCATCTCCTTAGCGAGCCGAAGCAGAATTTCTACTTGATTGGCATTCTCTGCTCTAATAACAAGTGTTTGCATATTCCAAAGATAAAGAAATTGATGAAACGAAGGGCGGATGCCGGTTGCTTGAGTTTACCGATGCTTACTATGATAACACAAAAGACGAAAGCAATACTTTTCTATTCGCAACCCTTCATTCGCAATCCGCCATTGGCAATCCGCAATCCGCCATTCATTATTCATCATTTGCCATACCTCCCAACAGACACGGGCAAAAGCTCGCACAAGAAGCGGCTTATTACCGCTACTTTCGCTTACTCACTCACCGTCCCGTTCTGTTGACCGCTAAAAGGGCCGCTCTTCGTATCCTCACTGCTGTTTTTCCAGCGTGCGTACCAGTAAATTTTCTGCCCACCGGCCTCCTCGCCAAGCACCAATATAAATTTGGCTTTACGGCTGATAAAAGTACCGGTGCAGGCTTTTACACTAGCCGGTGCGGTGCCGATATTATAGCGCACCTCCAGCGAATCTGCATCGGGGTGCATACTGGCACGGCTGCTGTCGCTAGTAGTGCGGCAAATAAATTCCATTTGCGCGCCCGGCAGCGAAATGGCTTTAGCAAATACAGTATCGGTAATTTTAGGCCGTGGGCTTTTGATTTTATCGGGAATAGTAATTTGCAATTCTACGCGATCATCATTGCTTATCTTGGTATTGTTGGACAAATTTTCGCGAACAAATTTGCGCAGTGCCTTTTCATACGTCCCTCGGTTGTCGCGGTGTGCCCGAATATCTACACTGGTGCGGGTAGCTACGTTCAAAATAGCGGTAAAAAGCGGTTTGTAAACGGTTTGCATTCCGGTGATCTCTGCTAAAGGGATAGGGTCTATGCCCCATTCTACGGTGTTAGTGGTGGTTAAAGTGATGAGGTTGTCTTGCCACACAAA
>CAZQYO010000030.1:9807-10813 GCA_964597415.1 uncultured Chitinophaga sp. | reverse complement strand
GGGGCGGGGGATGATGTCTTTTTTCTTTCCCATGGCTTTTGGTGTTTTAATTGGTTAATAAATGCTTTTGAGAGGTTGGCTTTGCTTTGTCAGAAGGTTTTTATAACCTGTGTGAAGGTTTTTATAATCTATAAAAAGGTTTTTATAACCTGTGTGAAGGTTTTTATAATCTATAAGAAGATTTTTATAACCCGTGTGAAGGTTTTTATAACCTATAAAAAGGTTTTTATAATACCTGTGAAGGTTTTTATAACCTGTGTGAACTGTATTATAAGCTATAGCAGCGTCCGAATAACTTATGTGGACAATAGTATGAACCGCCCGGTTACTGCGGTCACTTATTGGAACATGGTTAAAAATCGCAGCAATATTGCTATGGCTTATGTGAACCTTCTTCTGTGCCTTGCCAACTCTGTCAAAAAACGTAATGCAAATGACGTAACTTGAAAGGAAAGCCGGAATACACTGGTTAGCATACAAACGTTAAAATTTATTCTCCATAGGAGAAGGGGCCGGGGTGGCGGGCTAAAGTTTTCCGTTAGAGGCCAGCGATATAAACCATTCTTGCTGTGTAATACACTTATAGAAAAGTGCTTTACCAATGGCTTCTATCAGCCAGTGTGCATCTAATTTTTTGTGAATACGGGTGCGGTGAGTGTGCACGGTGTATGGGGTAATCCCCAACTTGTCGGCCACCTGAGCTTCGGTTAAAGAACCGGCCAGAAACAATAACACTTCTTTTTCGCGATAAGACAGTTTTATCCTTTTCATAACAGTTTGCTTTAAATCTATAATACAGCTAAAGGTAAAGTAAACTGAGAAACAAAAAAATAAAAATGATTATGCTTATGGCGGCAGGCGTGCCGGCAGCAAAATGCCCCTATGCAGAAAAGACATCAAAGAAAATCGGCAATAAAGCGGGTGATGGGCCGGAACCTATTCGGTAGCTCTCTCTTCATTAGAGCGGTTGGCACCTTGGGGGTGATAGATTCTTTCGGCTTCCTTA
>CAZQYO010000030.1:0-9797 GCA_964597415.1 uncultured Chitinophaga sp. | reverse complement strand
TATCAGTTCGCGATTCATGGTCATGGGTTTCAGTTTCTGATCTGCAAATAATTGCATTTGGTCGGTATAATGTGCGCTGCCGGGTTTGGCAGAAGCGCCAAAGGCATTCACCGTTTCTAACTGAATGGTATCTTTAGAAAAGCGTACCAGCTGAATGTAAGAATCGCCCACAAAGGTTTGGCGCATTCCCTTTTTGTAAGGGCGGCTCAGGGTGGCGGCTATCACATCGGGCATCCCTCCTACCGGCAACTCTATGTTTCCGCGCACGTGTTTTTGCACCTCGCCCAGCGGCACCGTGAGGGAGCCAAAGTATTTGAGCAGATGATGTTTGGCACTGCGCAGCGCTTGCGCGTATTCTTTTTCTGTAAAGGAATTGCTCTCGTAAATGGTTCCTTTTGCGGTTATTTTATCTATCAGCGGATACATGGCAAAGGTGACTAAGGCCGCTTCCTTATTGTTCGCATCGCTTTCGCAATTCCATTGATGAAGCACGGCTATGGCATCTTTGAGTTTCGGATATTTGAGCGGGCTGAGGTGAAACAACAGTTCCGCATTGTTCAGTCCATAGTCATATATGCTATCGTTGAAACTGCGATTGTATTTAACCCGCTTAAAATCTTCGTAACTCAATTTATCATATCCATGAATTAGGAAGTGCGCCATGATGCTGCGGTTATTTTTATCGGTTCCGTATCCATAAGTAGGGTCGTAATTGGCGCAGATGGGATTATCACCGGGAGCCGTAACATCGAAGCAGGAATTATTTGTATTGAGCAAATAGCCGCTCTTAGGGTTAAGCACCTGCGGCAATGAATCGAAAGGATGAAACACGGGCGGCCAAAGCGTGGCGGAGGTATTGCCGGGGAGCACCTTTTTCCAGTTATACTGAGGGTGGCGATAAGGCAACTGCGCATTGCTCACATAAAAGATAGTATCGGGGTCAGCATATATAAAATTGACTCCGGGCAGGTGCATTTTGCGCATCACATTTCGCCACTCGGTAAAACTTTTTGTTTTATTCAACTCATATAATTGCTCGCCACCCTTAATGTCCATGTTAGAAGCAAAGCGCACGGAATAAAACTTCCCCTTGTGCTCAATGGTGGTGCCGTATTTGCTCCAGTAAAAAGTTTTGGTGACCGGCAGGCGGATAGCTCCGAGTTTTACCTTCACGGTTTTCTTGCGCACCCGTAGTGTTTCCCAGTGGTCATCCATCCAATATTGCAAATGGTTTTTAGGGTTCATCTGCAGCAGATACACATCATCTAAGTCGGGGTGATTGAGGGTGCAGGCCCATCCGAGATATTTATTGGTGCCGTGAAATATACTCATGCCACCGGGAAATGTGCCGCCCAGTATATCTAATCCTTCTTCGCTAACAAGGTGTGCCTCGTACCAACTGAAAAGCCCTTCGAGAGGTTGATGTGAATTTACTGCGAGAAAAGTATTGCCCTCTTTGGTGCGGCTCCCACTAATGGCAATGGCATTAGAGCCGGAAGGGCGGTTCTCTTCGTAGTTTTTAATTTCCCCGTTAAATATTTTCTGAATATCGAGATACACATTAGTCAGCAGCATGTTGGTGACGATGTATTGCGCCACTACATCTTTGGGCGTTACGGGAAACAAACCCTTGCGCAATACTTCTTCGGGGTGCGCAGCGGCATATTCATTGACTCCCTGTGTATAGGCTTCTACCACTTTTTTGTAGGCAGGCGAAAAAGAGGTATCATAAGAGGCATAGGCCACTTCTTCTGCTGCTGAAATGAAGGAAAGAAAATCGAGCACGGCTCCTCCTTTGCCATCTACCTCGCCCAAGCGCCCGCGAACAGTGAGTAACATCTTTTGCACGGTATTGAAATCATCTTCGCAGGTAGCCCAAGCCAGCCCGTAAGTGGCATCGGCATCCGTCTTACCGTAAATATGCGGCACTCCCCATTTATCGCGCACAATGTCCACATTCACAGGATGGACCTGCGCAGGTAAAATGTTTGTTGCTAAAAGAATAGTGAGAAAAGAAATGAACCATTGAACGGAAGTCCTTCCCGAGAGGAAGAAGCGAACATTAAAAGAAGAGAACATAGCGCGTTGAACTATTTTTTAGGAGTGAAAAATTGAGTTATTAGGAGGGTCGAATGAGAAAAGGAAAAATTGTGGTTCGCTGAAACTTTTTATCTTAGAATACTATCCGGTGATGCCATCTATGAACAGGTCCATAAAAATCTACCTCTCGGCTTACAATTTTATCGCCTTTGTTTTGTGGGCATGGTATCTGGTTACTTTTATCAGTAACGGGTTTCGTCTTTCCTCACCTGCCTTAGAAATACTGACCGTAGCGCAGGGCATTGCCTTGTTAGAAATATTTCACGCGCTGCTCAAATGGGTAAAATCTCCGGTAGGCTCTACCATTGCCCAAGTGAGTTCGCGAATTTTAGTAGTGGTGCTTCTCCATCTTTTTTTTCAGCGATCAGATTTAGCTGAAATATTCTTTTGCGGTATTGGCCTTATCTCCATAGCGTGGAGCATTACCGAAATAGTGCGCTACTCCTTTTACCTTATTTCTCTTTGGAACCCTCCGCCCTATGGGCTGCTGTGGATGCGCTATTCTTTCTTTATTGCACTATACCCCATGGGAGTGATTGGCGAGTGGTTGATTATACTCGGCTGCTTATTCGCTTTGGGAGTGGGACTTAATCTGCACACGATTGCCACCGCGCTGCTCTTTGGCGCATATACCTATTATTTCCCCGTACTTTACAAATACATGTGGAAACAACGCGGGCAAAAATTGTAAATAAACAGACGGACGCAGCAGCATTTTCCCTTTAGGCAATAAACCATTGGTGAGCGGCATATACAAAGAGAAACTGCACCAACATCATCCCATCGAGCACTAAGTAATACCATTTATCACCCGTGCTCTCTTTAATGGGTTGAATCGCAAAAATGCTCACTACTAAAGAAAGATTAAAGGCCATCATATCTGCCAGCGGAACGTAAAAGAAGAAGTATTGAAAGGTGTTGATGCCTATCAGCAACAACAAAACACCTTGTGCCAAAAGTTTTGTTTTGTCCACTCCTATTTGCATAGGCAACGTGCTTATGCCAGCGGCTTTGTCAATCCACAGGTCTTTAATTTCAAAAGGAATAGTGAGAGCCAGTATAAACAGAAACCTGCGGAGCAGCAGAAAAACCATTGTATCTGTAGCTAAATGCTGCCCGCTGAAAGGTACCACCACAGTAGTGAACGACCATACCAAGCCTACAAACAATGTTTTAAAAAGACCAATCTCGCGCAGTCTTAGTTTCTTACTGGGAAATGGCACTTGCAGGTACCCGTAAAAGGCGGTAAACACAGCCAAAATCACAATAGTAATTTTAGCTTCCGTATTCAATTTTAGAAAAAAAGCACCGGAGGCAACCAAAGAGATGAGCATCAGATTTCTAAATACTTGCGGATATTTTTTAGCCCAACTCTGATGGATGGTGTAGTCTAATTTATCATCATCACGAGCATATTTAAGCAGCGAATAGGCAAACACCGTAGAAAACAAAACAAACCAACAGGTATTGTCAAAAGTCAGTTCATCGCCTACGGTTAGCTGGTTGCTCAATACCAAAGCCACTGCACCAATGGCAATAAACAGATTGGAATACAGTACAAAGTCGAGTATGGATCGCAGAAATTTCACACTGCAAGATAGTTTGAGTTCGCTAACAATTACAAGAGCGGCTGCACTTTAAATAAGTACTTGTTGAAAAATAGAGAGGAACCTAAAACTATTCGGCAAAAAAATTTACTAAGAGAATTTAACCTCCGTTTTTTCAATATCGAATGTTCCTTACATTTATCGCTTTATAAGAATGAGGCTACACTACTATTTGCTTTTTGCTTTTACTCTTTTTTCCGCTGTCGCTCGTGCGCAAGAACTGAAAACTATTCGCGGGCAAGTACTCGATAAAGATTCAAAATATCCCATTGCCGGAGCCAGTGTAGTGGTGATAGGCAGCGACCCGATTGTTGGTGCTATTTCTGATGACAAGGGCAACTTCTCACTTCAAGTTCCGCTGGGGAGGGTTTCGCTGCGTGTCAGTTTTATCGGCTACAAAGACGGAAGTGCCAATGATGTACTGGTCATGTCAGGAAAAGAAACACAAGTGCAAATTACGCTCGAAGAGAAAGTGAGCCAGCTATCAGATGTAGTAATTTCCGGCACTAAAAAAGGAGAAGCCAAAAATGAATTTGCCACCGTCAGTGCTCGTTCATTTGATGTGGAACAGACAAACCGTTTTAGCGGCAACCGAAATGACCCGGCACGGATGGCCTCTAACTTTGCAGGCGTAAGCGGAGCCAATGATGCCCGCAACGATATTATTATCCGCGGCAATTCTCCCATGGGCTTATTGTGGCGTTTAGAAGGGATTGACATTCCCAGCCCCAACCATTTTGCGGGTTTTGGCAGTACCGGTGGGCCGGTGAGTATGCTCAATAACAACACCCTTTCGCGCGGTGATTTTATGACCTCGGCTTTCCCGGCTGAATATGGAGATGCCCTCTCCGGAGTATTTGATTTGAATTTGCGAAATGGCAGTAAGGACAAATACGAATTTATGGCACAGTTAGGCTTTAACGGGGTAGAAGCCGGAGCCGAAGGGCCGTTCAACAAAAAGAAAAGTCAGGCATCGTTCTTAATTAACTACCGGTATTCTACACTGGCACTTTTCAAATTACTAAAAGCCAACTTTGGCACCGGAACTGCGGTGCCGCAATATCAAGACCTCACCTTTAAAATAGATGTGCCTACCAAAAAAGCAGGGATATTTCGTTTTTGGGGTTTAGGCGGCCTCAGCAAAATTGAGTTGCTCGGCCATTTGGTAGATCTGTCTAAACAGCAGCAGAATTTGTACGGCAATGAGAACATAGACCTTTACAACAAGGTGCAAACCGGCATATTGGGATTTTCACATACCTATTTCTTCGATAAAAAAACATATTACAAGCTCATGTTGGCCGTATCTCATCAAACTCAGTTAGCCGACATAGACAGCATTAATCCCGATAACCGATCAGAAATTATACGGAACAATAAAGTCTCGTTACGGCAGAATAAATACAGCGCACACCTTTTAGCCAATACCAAAATTGATTCCCGAAACACCGTGACCGAAGGGCTGATGGTGAATGTTTACGACCTTAAGTTTGCAGACAGTATTCTACTTACCGATCATTTTGTTCCCATGAAATACGGCAAAGGATACAGTGCATTGATAGAAGCCTATGTGATGTGGAAACATAAGTTCAGCGAGCAATGGAGTATGAATGCAGGTGTGCACACGCAGTATTTCTCCTTGAGCGGGAGTTTTGTTCCGGAGCCGCGAATAGGATTCAAATACCAGTTTAGAGAAAACCAATCTTGGACAATCGGCTATGGCTTGCACGATCAGATTCAACCCTTGCCCACTTACTACAACTACGATATTTCTGCCGGTGCCCACTCACAACCGACCAACTTGCACATGGACTTTTCGCGCAGTCAACATTTAGTAACGGGTTACGAACTGATATTTGCAAAAGATTTCAGATTGAAAACGGAAGCCTATGTGCAATACATTAATAATGTGCCCGTAGAAAAACAAAAAAGTTCATTCAGCATGTTGAATGCCGGGGCCGATTTCGCTACTCCCGACAACATCAATTTGGTGAATAAGGGAATCGGTCTCAATTATGGATTAGAACTGACTCTCGAAAAGTTTTTCAGCAAAGGATATTACTTTTTAATGACCGGTTCATTGTTCCGTTCGCGCTATCAGGGAAGTGACCAGGTGTGGCGAAACACCGCCTTCAACGGATTATACGTGGTAAATGCGCTGGGCGGTTACGAATTTCGTTTTGCCGGTAAAAAAGACAAGAAAAATAAGCGGCATACGCTGGCCATTGATATGAAAATGACCGCAGCCGGTGGTCGCTATTACACTCCTATTGACCTCGTTCAAAGTGCCGCTCAACATCAAGAAGTGCTGATAGACAGTTTGGCCTTTTCGCAAAAGTATCGCGACTATTTTAGGCTCGATCTAAAACTGAGCTATCGCATCAGCCTTAAGAGAGTGACGCAGGAGTTTTCTGTTGACTTCCAGAACATCATTAACATCAAAAATATTTTCAGGAAAGTGTACGACCCTCGAACAAACTCGCTCAATAATGAGTATCAACAGGGCATCTTCATTCTTCCGCAGTTTCGTATTCTATTTTAACTGATGGCCTATTACGATACTCTAACAGTCAATTCACCGAAAAATTCACAAAGAAATTGTGCCTCAAAATGTATTTGCACCTCATCCTTAAATTTTCAGATGAAGAATATTGAAACCCCGCTTAAACTTAAAACAGAGCCTTTCGATCACATTTTCGATAAAACCGTATGTTACGCGACCGTCCGGCAGAAAAATAATTGGTATTAAGAATGCGGGCAATCATTTTATTTTAATCTTTCCACTTGCAACTTATGGCCGATAAAAAAGTTTTAGCCCTTTATTTCACCCAGTCGGGGCAATTGGAAGAAATTGTCAACTGCTTTACACTTCCGTTTACCCAAGCCGGTATCCGTGTAGAAAAAATAAATATTCAGCCCGAAAAGGCGTTTCCGTTCCCGTGGAAAAGCGAACAATTTTTTGAAGCCATGCCGGAAACTGTACTGGAAAAAACAGTCCCACTCCAACCCTTTGAGTTGAAAGAAACACATTATGACCTGATTATTTTCGCCTATCAGCCCTGGTTTCTTTCGCTTAGTATTCCGGCCAACTCTATACTGCAACATCCGTCCATAAAAGCAGTTTTAAAAGCTACTCCTGTGGTAACGCTGATAGGTGCGCGAAATATGTGGCTGAATGCGCAAGAAAAAACAAAAGAAATACTAAAACAGAACGGAGCTAAATTAGTGGGGAACGTAGTCTTAGTGGACAAGCACTCTAACTTATCCAGTGCGGTCACCATTTTGTATTGGATGCTGACAGGAAAAAAGGATAAGTATCTCGGTATTTTTCCTAAGCCGGGAGTATCAGAAGAAGACATCGGGCATAGTGAGCAATTCGGTCAAACCGTGTGCAATCATTTTCAAAAAAATTCACTAAACGATTTACAGAAAGAGTTAGTAGCACAGCAAGCAGTAGTTGTAGAATCTGACCTTATGTTTATAGAAGAAAGGGCACCAAGGCTTTTTTTGATATGGGCAACTATCATAAGCAAAAAGAAAAACCGAAAAGCTTGGCTCACTGCATTCAAATATTATTTGCTGATTGCCTTATTTATTGTTGCCCCTATTGTGCTTTTAATCAATCGCCTATTATTCAGAATTTTCTTCTTAAGCCGGATTCAAAGAAAAAAGAAATATTATCAAGGGGTAGAAAGCTAACCTCAACAGATATACACTATATCATTTAACCACTAAACCCACACGAACTAAACATGGATTCATCTCCCAAAAAATACGATGCAATTATTGCCGGTGGCGGATTAGCCGGATTAACCTTAGCGCTACAACTAAAGCTGGGCAACCCGGAACTGCGCCTTTTAGTTTTAGAACGAAGAAAAGGCGAGGCTCCTACTGCTGCTCACAAAGTCGGTGAGTCCACCGTAGAGTTGGGCAGTTATTATCTGCGCGAAGTTTTAGGATTGAAAGCCTATTTGGAAGAACATGAACTTCCTAAACACGGCTTGCGATTTTTCTTTAAATCGGAAAATAAAGAGGACATCACAAGCCGTGTAGAATTAGGTCCGCGCCAATGGCTGCCTACTCCCAGTCATCAAATAGACCGCGGCACGTTAGAGAACTACCTGATTCAACATATTCAAACATTGGGAATAGACTTCTTGGCAAATGCGTCCGTTAGCGATGTGGAGTTTGGGAAAGATTTTCACACACTTACATTTAGCCTGAACAAAGAGGAACAAAAGGTACAATGCCGTTGGATAGCCGATGCTACCAGTCGTTTTAGTTTTCTAAAGCGCAAACTCGGCTTTCAGAAACCGATGGACCATGCAGTGAATGCGGTATGGTGGAGACTGAAAGGGGTGATTGATATTGATCAATGGAGTGAAGATGAAGGATGGAAACATTATTTGACTTCGGGGCTTCGCTACCTCAGCACCGTTCACTTTTTAGACAAAGGCTATTGGGTTTGGGTTATTCCGCTCGGCACAAAAAATACCAGCATCGGTATAGTAGCAGATCCGGATATTCACCCTTTTGAGACATTTGATACTTACGAAAAGTCATTGACATGGTTGAAAGCAAACGAGCCGCTGTTATACCAAAAATTATCTGTTGAAAGCGAGAATAGACTCGACTTCAAAATTCTGAAACATTTTGCACACGATTCAGCAAGAGCTTATGACGGAACCGACCGCTGGGGGGTAACCGGTGAAGCCGGTGCATTTCTTGACCCTTTCTATTCCCCGGGAACTGATCTCATCTCTATTAGTAACACCTTACTGAGCGACCTTATATTGCGTGACTTAAAAGGAGAGGATGTGCAGTTGCGAGCAGAGATTTACGAGCAAACATACCTGAGTTTAGTAAAGGCATGGATTCCCATCTATCAACATAAATACCAGTTGATGGGCAGCAGTCAAATCATGGTCATCAAAATAATGTGGGACTGGGCCATTTACTGGGCTATTCCCTGCCTTATTTTCACTAACAAAGGATTTACAGATTTGCAGGTGCTGAAAAAACTGTTTTCTTCAAAGGATAGCGTAGGTCAGAAATTCGGTAGGCTGCACGAGCAGATGCAAAAAATGTTTTTAGACTGGTTGCCGCTCGAAAAGCAAACATTTTCTAATCGTTACATTGATCCGTTTGATTTGGAACTGATGCGCGACTTTCAGATAAACATTGAAGAACAGTACGGAGATACTCTGACCGATAAAGTGGCAAAAAATCTTTCCGTACTGGAAAAACTTGCAGCAGAAATTTTTAGGCACGTTAGCAGTGAAGTGCATAATACTTCGCCCGATTTGAAAGTAAATCCCTATACCATGGATTTGAAAGAAAGTGCAGAGATGAGTACAGACGGAGATACATTTTATGCCGATCGAGATGATGCCATTACCAAAGATGTGAACACGATGTGGTTTTATACTAAAAGAGAAATGGCGTGAGCATTTTGCAAAATACCGCACCTCAGAACATAGCTCTGATAGAAGTAATTTTTAGAGAAGTGCAAGACTCCTTTACCGAAGATGAAACGCCTCAGCGTTTGTTCGAAAGAATAAAGAAATATGAAGGCCCCTTTTACTCTGTAGCTTTTGAGGCCGCTTCCATGAGTATTGCATTAGCAGAACTGAAAGAGAATAATTCTTTGATTCGCTGGCATTCACTGCTAAGGCAATATGCGTTGCCACATGCAGCACAATTTCACGTAGGCTTGGGTTGGGCCATCGCGCAACTGCAATTAGAACCCACTTCCTTACTTAAAGACTTGCAATCAGGGCACGACCACCGGGTGATGGATGGCATGGGCTATTACGATGGTTTGTTCCGCAGGCGAAAAAGTATTCTTCAACAAATACCTCCTTCTTTTGGAGAAGCATCGCTAAATGAATTTTACAATCAGGGTTTGGGGCGCTCTATCTGGTACACTAATAAAGGGGCAATTGACGATGTAAAAAGCATCCTGAATAAATTCCACATAGAGAGGCAAGCAGCACTATGGCGCGGTATAGGCATAGCGGTAACCTATGCCGGTGGCTGCACAGAAGAAATGCTCAAGCACATTCTTTCAAAAGCAGCACCGTTTGAAAC
>CAZQYO010000029.1:0-14692 GCA_964597415.1 uncultured Chitinophaga sp. | reverse complement strand
TAGAGATTTGCTTTGATTGATCAGCGGCTCAGAGCCGGATTCTACAGAGTTTAAGGAGGTTTGTAGTTCAAACGTATGGTGCTCTCCCACTCGTTGTTGAATGGATAAGCGATAGAAGGTTTTGAGTTCTTTACCTCCCTCCAACTCCACTTTTGCCCTGACTATATTGCCCATATTTCTCCCTATTTACTTATCGTATTCCGGATGGCAAATAAAAAAATACAGCCTATTTATTGTTCGCTCAATAAATAAACCACATCCCCTTTGGTTCTTCCCGAATAGCTTAGCTAGACCATTCGTTTTGATGTTCATCTCCGTTCATGGTTATTTTCCTTGCCGTGAGCGTAAAACTTACCATCATCGGTGAGTTGGAATTGGCATCATAGCTTTCGGCATAGTCTATACATGCCGCACCATCAAATTCCAAATCTTTTAATTTGGAGTTCTGGTCTCTTTTGTAAAATGTAATTTTTCCGCTCCTGAAGGAATGTGGATCTGTCATCCAGTTGAAAATGGTGTTGTCATCAGTTCCTTCGATAGTTACACTGATGGTGCCCCCTCTTACGGTGGACTGCGGTTGTCCTTGTGCATCTATGTTCTGATGTAATCCATAATGACAGGATTGAACCGTAAACTCTTTTCCATCTACATGGAATGTTGCTTTAAATGCCATACGTTTTATTTTGTTGCTTTGGTTAGTGAATGAATATTTTCAGATTTATTTCTGTTGGTCATAACTGCTGTTCCATGCTACGCCATCTGCGGTGTCTCCCTTTTGCCCATCTAATTTTATCATAAAGTTCTTGGCCGGGAAGAACGGAGTTAAATGGATGTCCAGATAGATTCTGTCTTTTTGAACCGGATCCTGTTCAAAGCGTTTGATGGTGAAGTTTTCAATTAAACTTTTTGGTCCGGTAACGCTGTCTAAGAATTTTACAATCTGATCTTGCAATTCTCTTTTAGTGGTGTTGTTGAAATTTTCAAAGGCTCTGCGATTCAAAAAGTCCATCAGCACTTTGGTAATGTAGTCGAATACTCTTACTACTGAGTAGGTTTGAAGTCCAAGATTGTCTCCGCTGAACAGCGTCTTGGCAGAGAATGCCATTACTTTGCCATATTCATTTACCATAGGGATTAATCCCATTTTTTCAAGACCCGCTATTTCACTTTTCTTTAATTGAAATCTCACCCCATCCACTTCGTTGAGCGAGCCGTGTTTCTTTCCCGCAGTTACTTGACTCATCAGCGTCTGATAAACTTTGCCGGCAAGTGCCGTAGAGGGAGGCAGGTATAAATCTTCTTCTTCGTCCAGTTCGCTATATTTTCCGCGACCTACTAACCAATTGCAGGTCATCATCACGTTGCTCTTAAAAGCGTCTCCGCTGGTCAGGTTGGCTCCTTCAAACATTTCCATGACATCATCAGGGCCGTCCAGATGCAGGAAGTCGGTCACCATCATTACTTTATTTTCATAGGCAATTTTTGCCCATTTTTCAACTACCTTATTCGACCCCAAATAACCCGGCAAGGCCAGAATACCATAGTTTTTGCGCAGATCCAGTTTATCGTAGTTGCTTTTGAATTCTTCTGCTACGGCATCTATAAATCTTGTGTTATCTAAGTCTTTGAGTTGTTCCGGGGCAGCGTTCATAATAGAAACGTTCTTCAACTTATCGCTTTCTGTGTTTTTATAGAACATGGCTACCGACCGGTAGGAGGTTTCTAATTGTCGGCATTGATGGACGGCCTCACTCAAATTTTTCTTTAGTAATTTATCAGACGATTCGCTTCGCTGCTGAGCCTTTTCTGCCATCTCTGAAACGCTGGCAGATTCGCTGATCAAGTGGTACCACAATTGAAGGGTTTCTTTCAGTTGCGCTCTTTCTTTTCGCTTGTCGCTTTCCGTCAGGAATATTTTTTTCCTCGCCCTTTTTTCGGGATTTAGGTTTTGCACGCCATCAATAGAGGCTTCTATCAGGTCAAAGCCACCTTGCTTGGCAAGTTTAGCGGTGCTTTGCTGAAGGGACTCTGCCGGGTTGGCTACTTTTTCTCTCTCTTTGTAGGCGGGTTGTTGGGTAGGGTTGCTTTTGTTGTCTTCTGACTCAGCCATAGTTATTCTTTTTTTGTGGGTCTTCTAAGTTTATTTGGCATCTTCCAGTTCCTGTATCATGGAGTTCAGCGCATTTAGGTATTCTGAACGCAATGTGGCATCGTTGAGCACACTCATCAATACTTTGTTGGTTTTAATCTGCTTTAGAAATTTGTCATACTGATTTTTTTCGTTGGTCAGTCCTTGTAAAAAACTGCTTTGGTTTGTAATGCCTTTTATGCCGAAGTCTTCTAAGCCGGCAAACCGCAGGGTCTCTTTGGAGCTTGCTCCCTCCATGTTCTGAAACTCAACTTCTTTCTCCGGCTTAAAGTGTTCAAATACTGCTTCAATAGTGGTTAGACCGCCTATTATCTCCGGCTTTACCGGATCGTTATCGGTCAGCTTTTCTACTACTAATGTCCTGTTTTGTGGGATGTCGGTAAATCCTTCCGAGGCATCGCTTTTTACTTCGGTTCCGCCTATTCCGTAATTATACATAGTGTTTATCGTTTAGTCATTTTTGAGATTAACGAAGATAATGTTTTCCTTCTAATCAACTTCTTTATAAGTGACTTTTATGGGAGGGGTGGGGAGGGAATAGTAGAATCACAACTTATATACTGCAAGAGAACGAATGCCTGATGAAAATACTGACCTTGTTCTACCGCCTGATTGTGAATTTGAAATATATGTATATAAAAGATGGATACAAAAACCAAAGCTCAACAACTATACAGCAAAGCGTATTAAAGATGCTCATGAATAGCACCCACAGCTTCCCGCTATATTTATCACAATAAAAAAATTTTGCTTTGCTATATGGTATGCAAATGAGGTATCGCGCTTTTAAGTAAGCAAAAATCTTTCTACTTAGAAAGTTGTACTCTTCTTTTGGTGAATTGGGTAGCGATCAAAAAAGTTTTAAAACTGAGGTCATTTTAAAATAGTAATTCCAAAGTGCAAGTAGATCCTACTTTTACGCTTAAAAATTATTGTCCTCAACTACCAACAGATAAAGAACATTCAAGCCACTTGTTTTTACTTTCACCCATCTACACCGAATCGCTGTTTTACTAATTTGTAAAACAGTCGTGCACTTTGGGAAGATTCATCCCAACTATATTTTATGGTCAATTCATTTTGAATAAAATTTGATGCTGCCTCGTAGCTCTCTGAAGTATCAATTCGGTGCACAGCATTTGCAAATGCCTCCACATCTCTTCCGAAAAGTTCGTTCACAATGGCATATCGCTTATTAAAGTCAATCAGCTCGCGAATAGGCTTTGATGAAAAAACTTTGTGCATTTCCTTTCCCGAATCTTTTATCAATTCATTAAGACTCGTCTTTGGTCTTACCCCGTCATTTATAGTGACCTTTACCGATAAAGTATCGGGAGGCAAAGATACATTAGTAAGGGATTCATTTGTTTGAGATGAGGTCTTCTGAAAGATCATATTTTCTGAGGCCTCTGCCTGTTTTTTGTTGAATGGCTTTTCAACGAGCATTGTTTCCGGTTGTTTAGTTTCTATCCTTTCGCTCACCGGTACGGCTGACATTTTTTCCTCTTTGGGAAAGACCACATTTTGTCCGTGATCCATAGCCTCATACATTTCCCGAAGGTAATGTTTAAATAAATCCTTCTCAATCAGGGATAGATGAGGAAAATTCGGTTTAGCCGCTAAGCGGTTAATTTTTTCCAACAATTCCGATACATTTGAGCGCATAGTCTTATCCTTTTATGGTTTTACAAATTTAGTGCAATACAAGGGTAGAGTTATTCGAGTTTTGAACATACAATATTGAATAAACGGACAAACGACTGATTTCATTATGTTTATAGAACCGTCATTGGGAAAAGAACGCAGAGGATGGATAGAGGTAGTTTGCGGCTCTATGTTCTCAGGCAAAACGGAGGAGTTGATCAGGCGCTTGCGCAGAGCACAGATAGCCAACAAACGAGTGGAGATATTTAAGCCTGAAACTGATAATCGCTACGATTTTAACAATGTAGTGTCACACGATTCAAATACAATTCGCTCCACTCCTATAGCTCATTCAGAGAACATTCTTTTGATGGCGGCAGATGTAGAGGTGATTGGAATTGACGAAGCACAGTTTTTAGATATGGAGTTGCCGAGTGTGTGTGAGAAATTAGCAAAGAAGGGCACCCGAATAATAGTAGCCGGATTAGACATGGATTTTGAAGGGAAACCATTTGGCCCAATTCCCCACTTACTTTCAATAGCGGATTACATTACGAAGGTGAACGCCATCTGCGTCAAATGTGGTGAGATAGCTCACTTTAGTTATCGAACGGCTCCAGACAAAAACAAAATTTTAGTGGGCGAAAAAGAAAGCTATGAACCCCGATGCAGAACCTGTTATTACTCAGGTGAGAAAGTGTGAAAAGGCGGTATCTATTCTTTGGTTGCTTTTGTCACTAATTTGTCATTTTTTTTGCAAACCCCACTTTTTTCATTTGTTTTGCCTCCCTTAAAATTCAGAAAGGTCTATTTTCACAAAATCATTTTTTAAACTAAATTCAATTCTAAACAAAACGGCACTATGAAAAAGTTATTTACGCTTTTCTGCCTTGCAGCTACAGTTTTCGCTGTCAATGCTCAAAACTCAAACTACAAGCCAGTTGACGGTTCATCCATCTCTAAAATGAAATTGGCACCTTCGGTGACTAAAAAACATTTTAATAACGAAGCAAGAGCAGCTTCATACAGTTTCATGCTAGATTATGATGGAGCAGATGAAACCTACTCTACAAATGCAGGCTTTGACTATCAAAGATACGTGTGGGATGTTAATAGAAACTATTCCAATGCTGATTTTGCTCTTGATTACGCAGCCGTATTTTTCGATACGCTTTTATATGTAGATCAAAATACTGGCGGTTTGAGTTTCTACCCTAAGAGTGCTACTACTCTTACTTTAGATAGCTTTGATATTTTCTTTGTACATGAAAATACAACGGGCAATACAGATAGCATTACTTTTACAGTGTTCAATACTGCTCAAAAAGTAGTAACAGGATACGGTTCCCCCGGAGCGACTTTTACCACTCCATCTTTATGGGACACTACCATTGCCACTAACACTTCTATCCCTTTAAATACCAGCAATTTTACCATAGCCACTTTTTATCCAAACTTAGCCTTTGCTCAAGGTCAAACTTTTGGAGTGAGAGTTGATTTTGTAGGTGACACAGCTAATAAATTTCAAATTCTGGCAGGCTACCGCGATCAGTGTTTGGGAGCTTGTTTTGCAGAAACCGCAATTGCCGGGAACAACAGTGCATACTACCTTGATTTGACAACTTCAACCGGAACAAATCTTTCGGGATATTTTGAAAATGATGGACAAGGGGCAATTTTTTATGACTGCGATCAAAGTAATGGTTTTACTGTAGGCGGTTGTGAGAATTTCCCTATTCAGAACATTGTAGTGATTCCTTATGTAACGGCAAGTATTAACTATGGAGCTACCATTGTAGCAGATTCCTTAAAGGGCTGCCCAAACGCACAATTAAATCTGAGTGCTAATGCTTTCGGTTCTACTGCCACCCCTTATACCTATAACTGGGCGACTACCTCCGGTAACTTAACCAGCACTACTGATCAACAGGTATCATTAGTAGTTGGTGCTACCAATGCTACAGTTTCAGTTACCGTAACTGATGCTAACAACGTTACCACTACAGCCTCTGTTTTAGTAAAGTCTAATGGTATTAATGTAAACATCACCAATCCAAACCCTCTTAATATTGCTTGTGGAGGTGGTGCCACCACCGTTTTAACTGCCATCAGTGGAGTAACAGCCGGTAAAAACTATTTGTGGAGCACTGGTGCTTCGGGTTCTAATCAGGCAACTATTCAGGTAAGCACTCCCGGCAACTATTCAGTAACTGACACAAATAATACAGGTTGCTCTGCCAGTGCCAGTTTAACCGTGCAATATCAAGGAGGCGTTACAAATAGCGTATCAATAGGATCTCCTACTCCTAATCCTGTCTGCCAGGGAAAAGAAGTTACCTTCCCTAACAACTCTGTTAACAAAAATGGATGGACACCAACTTGGGATTTTGGAGACACTAACCTCGGATTCACTCTTGATGGGGTTCATACTTACGCTAATCCCGGAGTATTCCCTGTATCCTTGAAAATGGATAGTGCAGGCTGCTCCTTTGTTTCTTCTAATTTGAACGTTACCGTATTGCCTGCGTCCAATAGTGCTTGTCTTTCCGGTATTGAAGATGTTCAATTCAGCAACGCGATCAGTTTGTTGCCGAATCCAACAAACGGTAATGTGAATATTACTGTAAATGCAGTAGAAAAGAATATTTCTATCAAAGTTTACAATATCATTGGTTCAGAGGTTATGAACTTCTCTTCTGCTGAAATGAATGCTACTTTCAGTAAGTCATTCGATTTTAGTTCACTTTCCAACGGCACTTATTTAGTTAAGATATCCAGCGGAGATAAAGTGGCTATTAAGCGACTGACCATCACCAAATAAATTATTGCCAAACGACTGAAAAATGCCCCGCCCAGCGGGGCATTTTTATTTCCACACAGTTTCCACAGCAAATTCGACTTATCAACAGACGTTTAAACAAATCTTTTGTTTAAAGGTGGAGAAGTGCGAAACCCAATGTTCCACACATGTTCTACCTTTGGCAAATTCTGTAAGAGAACTATGAAAATTACTTATTACGGTCACGCTTGTTTCGGGGTAAAAATTGCAGGAAAAAATCTCCTATTTGATCCGTTTATCCGACATAATGAATTGGCAAAAGATATTGACATCACTTCTATCCCTGCTGATTTTATTTTTATATCCCACGGGCATGAGGATCATATCGCTGATGTAATGGAAATTGCAGAGCGGACTAACGCAGTACTGGTTTCAAACTTCGAAATTGTTACTTGGTTTCAAACAAAAGGACTTAAAAATACCCACCCCATGAATCATGGAGGCCGTTGGACTTTTGATTTCGGCACCGCCAAATATGTTTCAGCAATTCACTCCAGTGTGCTGCCCGATGGGGCTAATGGCGGAAATCCCGGTGGTTTTGTGATCGAAAGTGCAGAAGGCAATTTTTACTATTCAGGAGATACCGCATTGACAATGGACATGCAGTTGATCCCTAAAACGTGCGGGAAATTAACTGTAGCTATGTTGCCCATTGGCGATAATTTTACGATGGGAATAGAGGATGCTGCCATTGCCAGTGATTTTATTCAGTGTAATCATATCATAGGCATACATTACGACACTTTCGGGTATATTAAGATTGACCATAAAAAAGCAATTCAAACGTTTAAGGAACTGGGGAAAGAATTAACTCTGATGAAAATTGGAGAAGCCCTCGATTTACAGAACTCTAACACACAAAATACATGAGCACAAAAAAGAAGCAAGAAGTGAAAGAAAGACAAGGCAAGATCATTGCATTGACTAACCAAAAAGGAGGAGTGGGCAAAACTACTTCTGCTATTAATATAGCGGCCAGCCTAGCAGTGTTGGAGTATAAAACATTGCTCGTGGATGCCGACCCGCAAGCAAACGCAACTTCCGGAGTCGGTTTCGACCCCAAATCCATTAAAACAAGTATTTATGAATGTTTGGTGAATGATGTAAAGGCAAGAGACATTATATTAGAAACCGAAACTCCCAATCTATACTTACTTCCCTCTCATTTAGATTTAGTAGGCGCTGAAATTGAATTAATCAACCAGCCAAACAGAGAGCGGATATTCAAAAACATGTTGGAAGACATTCGCAAGGACTATGATTTTATTATCATTGACTGCTCTCCTTCGTTGGGATTAATCACCGTAAATGCTCTTACTGCCAGTGATTCGGTACTCATTCCTGTGCAGTGTGAGTATTTTGCCTTGGAGGGTTTGGGGAAACTTCTCAACACCATTAAAATTGTACAGACCCGCCTGAATCCACAGTTAGAAATAGAAGGGATTATTCTCACTATGTTTGACCCGCGCCTACGCTTGTCCAATCAAGTGGTAGAAGAAATTAGGCGGCATTTTCAGGATATAGTTTTCGAAACCATTATTCACCGCAATACCCGCTTGGGGGAAGCTCCGAGTTTTGGGAAACCGGCTATTATGTACGATGCCGAAAGCAAAGGAAGTATCAACTACATGAACATGGTTCGCGAAATGCTACAAAGAAATAACGCTACCCGCATCCCCGACAGTGACAAACAATTTAATTTGGTGGAGGATTCTTCTACTAACAACTAATATACTTTCCACCGAAAAAAAAATTACCATGAGCGAAAAGAAAAAAAGTGTTTTAGGGCGCGGCTTAGGCGCTTTACTCGAAGCAAATGACACGAGCGACCGCCAGCGCGGAAGTGAACTTGCGAAAGATATGGGAGTAAATGCCGGAATGATTATCCATATTTCCTTAGACAAAATTGAAGTGAATCCTTTTCAGCCCCGCACTTCTTTTGAAGCCGATAGTTTGAACGAGTTAGCGGACTCCATCAAGATTCATGGGGTAATTCAACCTATTTCTGTTCGTAAATCAGAGAACGGAAAGTTTCAGTTAATTGCGGGAGAAAGACGGCTTCGCGCTTCTAAGATTGCGGGTAAAAAGGAAATTCCGGCTTATGTGCGCACGGCCAGCGACCAAGAGTCTATTGAAATAGCTTTAATAGAAAATATTCAAAGGGAAGATTTGAATCCATTAGAAATCGCCATTAACTACAAGCGATTGCAAGATGAATGCGAGTTGACACAAGAGCAATTGGCAGAACGCTTAGGCAAGAACCGAAGCACTGTTACAAATTTTATCCGTTTGCTTAAACTTCCTCCTGATATTCAAGCCGGACTCCGAGATGGAAAAATTACGATGGGGCACGCTAAAGCACTGATGGCAATAGACGAAATCTCATCCTTGCTAAGCGCTTTTAAAGAGGTAGTCAATAAGGGAATGAGTGTAAGACAAGTGGAGGAGATGGTGCGCAATATGGCGACAAAACCTCAAAAAGCCATCAGCAGCATTACTAAAAACAAAGACTTGCCGTTCACCATCAAAAAAATTCAAGACCAGCTCATGTCAAGACTTTCCACTAAAGTTCAAATTGCACGAAGCAAAGATGGCAAAGGTGAAATAGTGATTAAGTTTTACAGTGATGATGATCTCAACCGACTGACTGAACTTATTACTGAAACCTAACAGCAGTTTTCATCTCTTGAAAAGTTCTTATTACCTCTGCTTACTTTTCCTTTTCACGCTTTTATGCCCTTCGGTGATTCGATCGCAATCCGTCATGGATACATTATTGACTAATCCTGACAGTGTTCATTCAGGCAGTTCGATCAGAATGAATGCAGATAGCATTATATCGGGTAAAAAAGAGATGAACGCACCCAGCGAAGACTCCTCTGTCGCCACAAAAAAGGCGAAACGACACAGCCCGACAAAGGCAGCTCTTTTTTCAGCAGTGCTTCCCGGGCTGGGCCAGGGTTATAACAAAAAGTATTGGAAAATTCCTATTGTATATGCCGGCTTTGGCGGCTTGGGATACGCCCTTTATTACACCGCTACTGAATTTAAAGGCTACCGTAATGCCTATCGGTTGCAGGTAGATTTAGACCCCGCTACTTATGGCACTTACAGAGGAGTAGATGATCCTGCAGCTCTTAAATCGTATCGCGATTACTATAAACGGTACCTCGATATATCCGCCATCTGTACGGCTGTTTGGTACACCTTGAATATTGTAGATGCCGCAGTAGATGCCCACTTGTTTGAATGGAACATGAAAGATGACTTGAATGTCAGTTGGCGCCCATTGTTAATTCCTCCCTATTCCCAAAGCGGATATGCTACTTTGGGAGTTCAACTTAGACTAACCATGTAGCAGGCGAATTGACTTATTTTAAAGTTATCAACGCAACACCGTTAGCATAACTGTTAATTAATTCTCTTTTGTAGGTCATACATTTGACTTACATTTAATTTCGACAAAAGAAAAAACTAAAACTATGGAAGAAACCAATCAAGGCTCAAACAAGAAGATTTACATTGCCATTATTGTTTTGCTATTGCTGATCAATGGGGTGGCTTTGTATTTACTTTGGAATGAGAATAAAGAGAAGAAAGATTTAGGGGAAGCTAAAGTGCAGTTAGAGCAGGAATTTCACAGCCTGAACGATACGCTGGAAGCTAAAAAGCTGGAGATTACTTCTCTGATAGAACAAGGCAACATACAGGATAGTGCGGTTCTGGCACAACGAGATGAATTAGAAGCAAAACAACGGGAAATTCAGCACTTATTAGCTTCGGGAAAACTGACCAAGAATGACTTAATAAAAGCGAAACAACTCGTTACGCAGTACGAAGCCTCAATAGCCGAATTGCAAAAAAAGGTGGAGGAGCTATCTAAACAGAATCAGGAATTAGCTTTACAAAATCAACAACTATCTACAGACTTAGATTCTGAAAAAATAACCACTGCCAATCTATCGCAAGACCTTGCAGTGAAAAATAAAAAGGTAGAATTAGGCTCCCTTCTTCAACCAAGAAATTTAGTGGTAGAGGCCATTAAGAAGAAAAATAACGGTAAAGAAGTTACCGTTAACCGTGTAAAGTCTGCCGAAAGCCTTCGTATCACTTTTGAAACCGGGGATAACAAAGTACTGGAACCCGGCAACTTGAGTTTGTATATCAGAATCATCAACCCTAAAGGAGAAACTATTTCTATCGCTGATCAGGGTTCCGGTTCATTGAAAATGGCAGATAGCGATGAAACCATTCAATACACCAAAAAGGCTGATTTTGACTGGAACCAGAACAACAAGAAAGTAGTAGTGTATTGGAGCCAAAATATTAAGGAAGCAGGTACTTATAAAGTTGAAATTTATCAGAGTGGTTACCTCATCGGTAAAGGGGAACTGGCATTAAAGTAATGCCGGTTTGAGGAGGAATATTAAAAAGTCCCTTGTGAGTATCACAAGGGACTTTTTTTATGTTAGGGGTTTAGTTTTGTTATTTCTGGCGAGCGCTATTTTCTAAAGAGCGGACTTCGATATTAAACTCTTCTAATTTCATTTGTACTGGCGCACATTGCGTTTGTGCGCTCATTAGGAAGAGGTTTGGGATGTCCAAGAAAAACTCTTCTACTTTTGTTACTCCCCTTTATTTCTTGTAATAGCGTAGAGTATAGGTAAGGGTCATCAGTACGTATCGCTTCAACACATCATTCTTAGAATCCTCCACGTAAGTTTCAGTAACAGTGCGACTAACCCCACTGTTTTGATTCAGCATATCATAGGCCCCAAACTTCAACTCCAGTGATCTGTCTTTAAGAAATTTATAGCCCAGCTCGGCATTCCATAAAAAGTAGTTTTGATTGTAGCCCTGCGAAATACCGGTGTATAGCACATTCTGCAAAGTGGTATTGACTACAAAACCTTTCCAGAAGTTCCAGTTGAATTTAAGTCCCGCAGTGTGATAGAAATAATTGTTGTCAGAGTTTTTTTGCAGACTGTTCTTTACGATGTTATAATTTGCCGAATAGCTAAGAGTAAAATCAACTTTCTCGCTGATGTTACTGCTAAGTACCGCTCCTCCGCTGATGTTATAGGTATTTGACAGGTTCTCTTGCTGATTAATCAGTCCGGGAGTTAAGGAATAGCTGAAGCCTGCATTCAAATTGAGGTTACACTTTATTTTATTCAGTGGTAGCCCGTAACTGAACCAACTGTTCACCATCAAATTTCCATTCAGGTTAACCGGTTGAGTAAATTGCGACCCGGCATGGAGCACTATTTCATTATTCAACAGTGTATCTCTTTGCGCAATAAAGGTGGAATTGGCAATGTAATTTTGGACATAATTTCCCGATATGAAAGCAAAGAATGATTGAGCCGTTTCCGGGTTTGTAAGTCCGTACCGCAACATCAGAAAATGGCTATAATTCTGCTTTAGGTTCACATTCCCGGAGCTAAGTAACAACGGGTTGCTGTTATCAATCACGCTTTGAAGTTGGGTCATAGAAGGGGCACTGGTAGAGGCTCGGTAAAATAGCCGCAAATTGCTGGTCTTTGTGAATTTATAATTAAGCATAGCAATAGGCAAAGCACTTTCAAATGCCTTTCGGGTGTTAGAGGCTACAGGGAAAATTCTCTCACCGTTAAGTAGGGCATACTGTAGATTTACCCCCATCATAAAATTCACTTTATCCGTTTTTATCCGGTACTGAATACCTGCCTTTTGAACCATATAATCGTAATCGTAGCGATTGCTTAAAAGAGTATCCTGAACAATATATGCTTCGCTGAGGGTATCAAAATTATTGGTGGCAATATTCGATTGATTTTTGTTGTATGACGGCTCATAACTAAACTGAAGAATTCCTATGTCGCCAATAGGTTCTGTGTAGGCTAATTTTCCAGAAAACGAATAGCTGCTGCTTTTCGTATTAGATTGCTGATCCAAATCAGTGGAGTCGTTTCCGCTGATGTAACTGCTTTGCGAAACTTGTGAGTTAGTACCATTTTTGTTATTGACCGAACCTGAGGTGTTTACTGACAGTGTTCTTCCCTGCACTCTGAATTTATGCTGATACAAGAGGTCAGCCGAAAAATTATATCCTAAACTGTTGGAAAGGTACCGGCTTTGGGTATTACTTAGAATAATATTCTCAGACTGTGAGGTAACCCCACTCAACGTATTGTTCTGTTTGTTTTGTTGCAGGCTTAAACGCGGGGTAAATACGATAGTGTTATTTGAATCCAATTTGTATTCTACCCTTAAGTTAATTCGGTGATTCAGATTTCGGGAAGAAGATGAATTGCTCTCTTTATACACCGAAGAGCTGTCTCCTTTGTCGAAATACTGCCGGTTTAAATCAGAGTAGCTATGGGTAGAAGTAGAGTTGAAAAAGTAGCTACCCGTTACTTTCACGTTTTTACCCCAGTTGTCTGAATAGTTTAGCCCTATAGATCCGGTAGTGGAAATGCCATTTTGCTGACCCACCAAGAAATTATTTATGGGGGAGTTTCGGGAATAATGCCCTCTGCCGAGCGCTTGGCCGCCCCCCATCACTCCCATCAAATCTTGTGTCGAAAAATTCTGCTCATTAACGTTGTTCAACATCCCTATAAACGATAATCTCTTATCTCCATTCATCCAGTTGATATTTGCACCCGCAGTATAACGACTATCAGTGAGATAGCCGTATCCGGCATAAAACTTACCGAACACTCCTTCGCTTTTGCCTTTTTTAGTAACAATGTTCAGCGCTTTTTGAGAGTTGCCATCATCAAACTTGGTGAACTGCGCCTGATCACTCATTTTATCAAATACCTGAACTTTGTCTATCACCTCAGCCGGAAGATTCTTTAAAGCAAGATTGGCATCATCACCAAAAAATTCTTTCCCGTCCACCAGTACTTTTTTCACCTCCTCCCCTTGTGCTTTTATGGTGCCATTTTCAGAAGTGATCCCCGGCATTTTCTTAATCAAGTCCTCAGCCGTAGCATCCGGATTTGTTTTAAACGCATTGGCATTATATTCTGAAGTATCTCCTTTTTGAGTCACCCGTATTTGCTTCTCCACAATGTTTACATCACTCAAATTGGTAGAGCCGGGCTGCAACTTCATCTCTCCGACAAGTGCGTTGTGGTCCTGTACCTTCACAAATTTCTCAGCCGTAGTATAACCGATATAGCTCACTCTGATTTTGTAGGCACCGTTTAGCACGGCATCTATTTCAAACGCCCCGTAATTATCACTAATAGTTCCTCGCTTATCGGAAGTATCGCTTACAGGGAAAAGAATAACGCTGGCTCCAATTAGCGGGCTTTGATCAGAGGCATCTTTTAACACTCCACTCACCCGATAGGATTGTGACCAAACGTGCAGGTTGGCGAGTAGAAAAATAATTGCGAGAAATGATTTCATATATCTGCTAATGAATACAGTTTGTTACAAATTGCACAACAAGGCGCAAAGAAAGTCAAACATTCAGTTTGCTGAATGTATTTTCAATATCGCCTATGCTGCCAACTTTTCATTAGAGAGAGAATATGGAAGCAGCCACATCTTCTACCTTCATTTTGTGAATTTTTATTACAAAAGATTTTCTATCCTACAGACAGATGGGCATTTAATGGCTGCTGAGTTCGCGGCAGATAACTTCAAACGCCCGATGCACTTCTCTGAATCTTTCCTCTGCTTCTTCCTTGCTGAATTTATCTCCGGCTTTATCGGGGTGAAATTTCAAAATCATTTTCCGGTATGCCGTTTTTACCTGCCTAAGCGAAGCCCCTTCATCTATTTCGAGAACCATATATGGGTTATTGCGATGGAGAAAACCGGTTTTTATATCGGTGAAATCAGTGGTGCTTATGCCTAAATAACCGGCTATGCGTTTAATACACCTGGTTTCTTTAGCATTTATAAAATCATCTGCTGCTGCCACTCCAAATATGAAATGCAGAATATTTAATCGCGAATCGTAAGTGGTAAGGATTTTCAATTCCGTACAAGCCATTTTGATGTAAGCCTCTGTCCCCATCTCTACATGTCGCGCTACACTTTGCACCCTTCTCTGTTTT
>CAZQYO010000028.1:0-14770 GCA_964597415.1 uncultured Chitinophaga sp. | reverse complement strand
AACACAAATCAGCGGTAGAATCTCTTTCCAGTTGTTGCATTTTTTTGCGGCACATGTCCGTATTTCTATTCCCCTTTTTAAAAACAGCGTTAATTCCTTCTTCGATGGACGCAGTAAGGCACCAAGTATTTATACTCTTGGTTTTGGGTGTTACCGTAGAAGAACACGGTGTAAGGTTGTTTGAGCTTGGGGAAATCTATTAGGCTAACGAATTTGCGAAGAGTTCTAATTTAGCTGGCAGGTAAATGATTTTTCATACTAATTCATACAAGCACTTATTGTTTTGTTCATTCGGCTTCGCCATCTAAAATTTAAATCCTTCGATTATGCTGTACCGTTTTCTTCTTCCTGCCATATTTTTCTTTAGCTCTTATTGCGGCTTTGCTCAAAATGCTGCACCTAAGACGGAGAACATAATCATTGTCACCTTTGATGGTTACCGGTGGCAGGAACTGTTTACGGGAGCCGATAAGAAATTGGTGGCCGCTCCCGAATTGGCAAAAGACCCGGTGGCATTGAAAAAAGAGTTTTGGGCCGATACTCCTGAAAAGCGAAGGGAGAAATTGATGCCTTTTTTTTGGGGAACGATTGCGCGGCAGGGGCAACTTTACGGCAATAGAAAAGTGGGAAGCAAAATGGATGTGACGAATCCATACCGTTTTTCGTATCCCGGTTATAGTGAAATTTTTTGCGGTCATGCGTTTCGGAAAGTGAACAGTAACGACTATCCTGACAATCCTAATCTCAACATTTTCGACTTTATGAATTCGCAGCCGGGCTACAAGGGCAAGGTGGCGGCCTTTGCAACTTGGGATGCGTTTCCGCGAATTATAAATACCCAACGGAGTGGTGTGCCGGTGTTTGTAAAAATGAAGAAGTACGAAAACGGTGCGGAGTGCAAAGGGGTGCAGTTTGACACTTGGCAAACATATTGCCCATTATCTAATGGGTTTATTAGCGATGATACTCTCACTTATCACTTTGCGAAGGAATACTTACAACGCGAGCATCCGCGATTTGCTTTTATTGGTTTTGATGAAACGGATGAGTTTGCACACGAGGGGAAATACGACAGCTATCTGCATACCGCTCACCAGTTAGATGAGTTGATGAAAGACTTGTGGGTGTTTATACAAAACGATCCGCAGTACCGCGATAAGACTACGCTGCTAATTACCTGTGACCACGGTCGCGGCCACAAGGGCAAAAATATGTGGCGGCATCACGGAGGTGGCATTTTAGATGCTCACCAAATATGGTTGGCAGCGATGGGGCCAGACACCCCGCCTTTGGGGGAGTTAAAAACAAAAAGCCATTACTACCAAAATCAAATAGCACAAACGGCTGCTCACTTGCTGGGGTTAGATTATAATTTACAACCGAAAGCCGGAAAGGCTATCCGCGCAATTACGGGCGAACAGCCATAATTTTGTTTGTTCTTTTAACCCTGTGAATGTGCAGCAGGAAAGTGTTCGGAGTGTCAATTTTAGCCAAAAGGCTTATTCGAAAATACCAAAGGCCTGCGGCAAATACTGAATAATGTCGCTGGCACTCATCCCGGTTTGACTCAGGTAAGTAGCGGCATAATCGCCCGCAATACCATGCACGAACACCCCAAGGAGGGCAGCGCTTTCGGCTGTGTATCCCTGCGCGAGCAGAGAAGTAAGCACTCCGGTAAGCACATCTCCACTGCCCCCTTTTGCCATGCCGGGATTACCGGTTGAATTAAAATAAATACGTCCATCGGGCAATGCGATAGTAGTATGTGCTCCTTTGAGCACGAGTACCACTTGGTAACGGGCGGCAAATTCAGATTGCATAGTCAGCTTATCTAAATCGTTTTTCCATTCTCCCACCAAGCGCTTAAACTCTCCGGGATGCGGAGTGAGCACCGCACCGGGTGGAATCCGTTTCAACCACTCCTTATTTTCAGAAAGAATATTCAAGGCATCGGCATCCAGCACGAAGAGTTTTGCAGAATGGTTCAATGCTTCGTTCAAAAATGCTTTAGCTGCTTCAGAAGTTCCGATACCGGGGCCAATGCCTATGGCTGAAAATTTCGATAAATCAGGGGAATGAGAAAACTCATTTTCTGAGGCATCCGTAATTATCATCGCTTCCGGGTTGGTGCTTTGCAGAATGGAGTAAGCGCAACGCGGCACAAGTGCTGTAACTAAACCGGCTCCGCTATGTAAAGCTGCGTTTACCGAAAGCACTGCGGCTCCTATTTTACCATAACTACCTGCTGCGATTAATGCGTGGCCATAAGTGCCTTTATGTGAAAAACGATTTCGCTTTTTAAATAAGGATTGAATAAAATGATGCGTGAGGTAGTAATGAAAAGAAGAAAGGCTTTCGGAGTAAGCCTCATCTAATCCAATAGGCAAGACCTCGAAATCTTTGATATAGCGGGAAGAGCAAGGCAACAAGAAGGTGAGTTTAGGAGAATGAAAAGTGACTACCAGGTCGGCTGTTATCACCACATCTGTTTCGGCATTTGGTTTATCGCAAAACATTCCCGAAGGGACATCTATAGAATACACCGTGGCATCGGCTTCGTTTATCTTTCGTATCACCGCAGCCGAGATTCCCTCTATCGGTCGGGAAAGTCCACTGCCGAAAATCGCATCTACCACTACGCAATGGCGAGGGATTAACGGAATTTGAAAATCGGTTTCGATGTAGCGCACTCCCGAAATACTTTTGAGGCGCTCTTCATTCACTAAAAAATCATCACTCGCTTTTGGAGAATGACTGACAATGAAAGTGGCTACATGAAGATACCCGCGCTGGATTAACTGGCGAGCCACCGCGAGGCCATCGCCTCCGTTATTCCCCATGCCGCAGAACACCATCACCTGTTCGTTCGTCATCACTCTATCGCACAGCAAATCTGTAAGGGCCGTAGAAGCCCGCTCCATCAAATCAATAGAGGGGATAGGTTCGTGTTCGATTGTGTACCTGTCCAATGCGCGAATTTGTTCGGTAGAAAGAATTTTCATAGCTTAAAAATAAGAAGGAAAGGATGAGAAGTGAGAGAGTGGAATTACTCTTCTGCTAGAAACTTAAAAGTTTTGTCCAAGGGGTTCATCATTTCAACCGCCTGCTCGATAAAGTGTTCGTTATAAAAAGCTAAAAAGCCTTCGGTGCGCTCCTGAAGGTGACCGGCAGGGAAAAGAGCTTCTTTCACCGCCAGTATCTGGTTTACGGCTACCTCCTGATTTCGCTTTTCGGCTTTTAGCATTTTAGCTTCGAGCGCAGTCAAACTATTGATTGTTTTTTGCTTTTCAGCCGCAGCACTTTGCTTTAAGGTCACCTCTATTAATTCAGCCTTTGCAGTAACGGCATCAAATAAATCTTCTACCCTTTTCTTCTCCTCTTCGAGTGAGGTATCGGCTGTGGTGTGCTCTTTTACATACTGCTTAATAAGCTGTTGGGAATCTTCAAAAAACTGCGTCCCCTTCATCCCTAATTTCTTCAACTTGTTTTGAACAGAAGCAGAGAGGATAGCAGCCGAGCCGCGTTGAAGCAGTATGGGATAATTCACTTTGTAATAATCAAACAGCGGTTTCAACTCCAGCCAATAGCTGAGTTCTCCACTACCTCCCGTGAAAGCGATATTGGGAAGAGTGAACTCTTGATAGAGTGGTCGAAAAATCACATTGGGACTAAAGCGCTGCGGATGCATTTTGATTTCTTCTTGCAGTTCCTTAGAGGTAAAGGATAGTGTTGTGTTATTAATGTCGAATTTTCCGGTACCCGCATTGTAAATAATTCTCTCGCGATATTTTTCTTCCATGTAGAAGAAGTTTATCTCTCTGGGTGCGGCTTGAATTTTATACTTGTCGTTCAGAAATTCGAGATTAGCGGAGAGTACTTTCTCGGCTCGTTGATGAAAAATTTCATCGCTGATGCAAGTCGCAAATTTCTGTTTGAGCTTGGCATTGTCGGCATCTAACACCAGCAAACCGTACTCTTTAAACAGTTCGTTGATGAGGTACTGAGTAAATTTTCCGAAAGTAGAATAGCGCGAAAGTCCACTCTCTATCGTTTGCCATATTCCGGTATGAACTCCTGAATTTTTCAAGTCGTCCAATACAGAAGTCATCACAGTCGAAGGGATTCTTCCCACCGGACCTGATACCTCTCCCTCCCATTTCATTCGTTTGCCTTTGAAGAAGACATGGTTCACTTCCTCTACATCATGATCTTCGCTTCCCATCCAAAACAGTGGCACAAAGTGATAATCGGGGTAGGCTTGTTTTAATTGGCGACTGAGATGTATGGTGCCCGCTATCTTCCAGATATTGTAAAGCGGTCCTAGGAAAAGACAGGGTTGATGAGCCGCTGTTACAGTAAAAGTGTTGAGGTTGTTTAATGCCGCGATATTCTCTTTTACAAAAGTAGATACAGGGAGATCGGAATATTGAGCAGACAAGACCTCTACCAACAGTTTCCTATCTGTAATATCCTTTTTTTTATCGTTGATTGCTTTAGCAAAGGAGGCGAGAGAAGGGGGATATTGATAAAGAGGTTGGAGACTTTGATTCCCTTCGAGATAATCGCGAATCAAAGGAGGAAGTATTCCAGTTTCTGTCAGTTTTATTTCCTCAATCCACTGCATGAATAGTTTCTTCGGCTAGCTCACCGTACAAATCAAATTCTTCTGCTGCGGTGATTTTTATATTGGCAAAATCGCCAAGACGAACGTAGTTCTTTTTAGCATCAATCAGAACTTCGTTATCTATTTCGGGCGAATCATATTCAGTGCGACCAATAAAATATCCGCCTTCCTTACGGTCGAAAAGTACTTTAAAAACTTTTCCGATTTTAGCCTGATTCAACTCTCTTGAAATTTCCTCTTGTACCCCCATTAACTCCGCAGCGCGCTCCTGCTTTAATTCTTCCGATATGTTATCTTCCAATTCATATCCTTTGGTGTTCTCTTCGTGAGAGTAGGTGAATACGCCAAGGCGATCGAATCGCATTTGCCGAACAAAGTTTTTAAGTTCATTAAAATCCTCGTCAGTCTCTCCGGGAAAACCAACCAGCATGGTAGTTCGCAATGCCAAATCGGGAATACGGCTCCTGATTTCAGCAATCAATTTGCGCATATCTGCATTGGTAATATTTCTTCGCATGGCCGCAAGCATGTTATCGCTGGCATGTTGAAGCGGCATGTCTAAGTAGCGGCATATTTTCTTATTGGCCGCCATCGCATCGGCAATTTCTATGGGAAACTGGGCCGGGTAAGCATAGTGCAGACGAATCCATTCTATCCCTTCTACTTTTTCGAGTTCATTCAGCAGTTCGGGAAGTTTTCTGGTTTTGTAAATGTCTAATCCGTAAAATGTCAACTCTTGGGCAATGAGCATAATTTCCTTCACCCCTTGCGCAGCCAATTTCTTAGCCTCATTCACTAACTCTTCTATCGGGCGCGAAAGATGTTTCCCTCTCATCAGCGGAATAGCGCAGAACGAACAAGTGCGGTTACAGCCTTCGGAAATTTTCATGTAAGCGTAATGAATAGGTGTGGTTAATAGCCTCTCTCCTATCAATTCTTGCTTGTAATCTACTTTCAGTGTTTTGAGTAAGCGGGGAAGTTCATTCGTTCCAAAGAAGGCATCTACCTCGGGAATTTCCTCTTCCAAGCTGTCTTTGTAGCGCTGCGAAAGACAACCGGTCACATACAGCTTTTCAATTTTCCCCTCTGCTTTGGCTCCGGCATATTCCAAAATGGTGTGGATGGATTCTTCCTTCGCGCGATCAATAAATCCACAGGTATTTACAATCACAATGTTTCTGCCTTTGTTCCATTTATCATGTTGCACATCGTAGCCCCCATGCTGCAATTGACTCATGAGTACTTCGCTGTCCACTAAATTTTTGGAACATCCCAATGTAATGACTGAAACTCTGTCCCTTTTAATCGCTTTAGTTTTCATGCCATTCCTTTGAAAAGTGATTCTACAAATAACCTTTTGTTGAACACTTGCAATTTGTCAATTTGCTCTCCCACTCCAATGTATTTTACCGGAATGTGAAACTGCGCGGAAATGCCCAACACTACTCCCCCTTTAGCTGTGCCGTCCAGTTTAGTAATGGCCAAAGCAGTAACTTGAGTAGCTGCGGTAAATTGCCGTGCTTGTTCAATTGCATTTTGACCGGTAGAGCCGTCAAGTACTAACAGCACTTCGTGCGGAGCATCGGGAATAATCTTCTGCACCACCTTTCGAATTTTCGTCAATTCATTCATCAGATCTACCCGGTTATGCAAGCGGCCTGCGGTGTCAATGATCACCACATCTGCGCCTATGGCCACACCCCGTTCCACTGCCTGATAAGCTACTGAAGCGGGATCGGCATTATGCTGACCGCGCACCATTTCTACTTCTGAGCGCTTGGCCCACACTTCTAATTGATCTACTGCTGCTGCACGAAAAGTATCTGCTGCTCCGAGCAATACTTTCTTTCCATTGTTTCTGAACTGATATGCCAGTTTTCCGATGGTGGTAGTTTTCCCTGCTCCGTTTACCCCTACTACCATTATCACATAGGGCTTTGTATTGGAAGGGGTATCGAAATTTTCGAGGTCAACGTTCTTGTTTTCAGCAAGAATATTTTCTATTTCTTCTTTAATGAGCCGGTTCAACTCAGCAGTTGAAACGTATTTGTCTTTTGAAGCGCGCGCCTCTATTCGCTTTATGATGCGGATGGTGGTATCTAAGCCAACATCGCTCGAAACAAGAGCTTCTTCGAGATTATCCAGCACCTCTTCATCTACCTTAGATTTGCCGGCAACCACCCGTGTCAGTTTCGATAAAAAACCTTCTTTGGTTTTCTCTAATCCCTTTTCCAGATCATCTTTCTTCTCTTTCGTAAAAAAGCCGAACAGTCCCATTTTTGATTCTTTAGCGTTTTGTTTTGTTGATTTACTTAAAACAAAAAAGCATCACCCATTCAGAATGATGCCTTGAAATAATTTTTCAAAATCTGTTTAGACTTCTTTGCCTGCCAAGTAATCCTGCACTTTATCCTTATGCACAATCTTTTCGAGGAAAGAATAACTGCTGCCTTTTGATTTGACCGCCTTAATCACTTTCACATAGTCTTTAGAGCCTACTTGTGCCTGACGATTGGTTTTCGCGTTCTTTGAAATTTTTGCCATGATACTTTTTATTTAATCTCTTTATGAACAGTTACTTTTTTGAGACATGGGTTGTATTTCTTCAACTCCATTCTTTCCGTTGTATTCTTTCGGTTTTTATAAGTCATATAGCGACTCATACCGGCTACCCCGCTGTCTTTTTGCTCGGTACATTCCAGTATGACCTGTATTCTATTGCCTTTACTTTTCTTTGCCATCGCTGCTTATTGTTACTGCTTAATTAATTCAATTTGATTTCGCCCTTCTTACTTAACTCTTTCAGGTAATTGTAGATACCTTTTTTATTGATGGTGCGAAGAGCCGCTACTGAAATTTTTAATTCTATCCACTCATCCAATTCAGGAATAAAGAATCTCTTCTTTTTCAGATTAGGCAAAAATTTCCGGTTGCTTTTACTGTTGGAGTGCGACACGGTGTGACCGAACATCGGGCGCTTACCTGTTAACTCACATACTTTAGACATACTTTTCGATTTTGGGAGCGCAAATATGAAATTTTAATCTTGAAATTCCAAACGGCTGTTTTTCAAGAGTTGGAGAGCTGCCGGCCTATTTACAGAGCGCTTTCTGATAGTTCTCTTGAGTTGCCTCCTTTATTACAGGGTGAGCCTAAATAAGTGAAAGAGGTTTATCTATAAACTCCGGATAGTTCCGATGGCAAAAAGTCATACTTTGTAAACTACATCTAAATACCTTTTCAGAATATCGCTAACCATGCCTCTGAAAGGTAAAGAGGCCGCCATCCCATACACGGGAGCCATTCCCTCCTTTTCTCCCGGATGGGCTTTTACATAAGCCACAGATTCTTTCAGGTCAGATAAAAAACGCTCGGCTACTCCCGGCTGAGTATGCCGCAGTGTGAGTGCTAAATGGAAGCAGGCGGGCTTGTGCAAGCCGTTGAGATTCCAATGGCGGTTGGTCATTTGATCCAGCACCTGATAAATGTTAAGGGAATCACTTCCTAAAGCAATAATCCAAAGGGGTTGCCCCATCATTTTAATTTCGGGAATTTGCTGAATACCGGCTCTGATTTTTTCTGCGGTTTTTAAAATAGCATCGGTCGCTTTTAAATATCCCTCTTCGCCCATCGAGAGCATAGCCGCCCAACACGCAGCACTCAATGCCCCCGGGCGACTGCCTGCCAGAGTAGGTGAAAAGTAAAGTCCTCCCGGCCATTCGGTAGTTGTGTAAAATTGGTAATGGCGCAATTCTTCTGTGCGGTATAACACCACAGAAGTCCCCTTGGCAGCGTAGCCGTATTTATGTGTATCCACACTCATAGAGGTAACTCCCGGATGGCGAAAGTCAACTACCGGCACCTTGTAACCCAGTTTTTCGGCAAAGGGCACTACAAAGCCTCCCAAACAGCAGTCGGTATGAAACCCAATTTTATTCTTCAAAGCAATGTCTGAAAGCTCCTTTATAGCATCAAAAGAACCATGGGGAAACGAAGGGGCAGAACCTACCATCACCACGGTGTGGTTATTAATGGCGGATTGAGCCGCCTTCACATCTACGGTATAATTTCCCGTTACCGGGATTTTTACTTGTTTAATTCCAAAGTATTGGGAGGCTTTATCAAAGGCCGCATGAGCGGTGATGGGGACTATCATTTCCGGTTCGCGAATACCTTTTTCTTCAAAGGCCCGATCGCGATAGGCTTTCATGGCGCATAGAATACTTTCTGTGCCTCCTGATGTAACGGTGCCTGCTATGGGTGCGCCATCGGTTGTTTTTCCTCTGCCGTGCATGTTTGCCACCATCGAAACAATTTCTGCTTCAAATTTTGTGGCAGAGGGAAACAGATCGCTGTGCAGCGGATTGCTCTGCGATTGCAAGGCATACACTTTGTTGAGAAACTCTATATGCTCTCGATCGCCATGATATATACCTCCGCTCACATAGCCTTCTTTCCATCGAACGCTTTCTAAGTCGTGCATCTCCTGAATTTGCTGGAGGATGAGGTCATGCGCCATTCCCTCAGCGGGCAAAGAGGGATGCTTCTCAAACTTTCCGTCATAAGGTTTTAGAGAATGTTCCAACACTTTCATGGTTTTCTCATTCTCTTGGTCAATTATTTTTTTGACGGAAGGAATTTTCTTTACCCGTTTTTCGATAAAGCGGGCGACAGAAGGCGGCAACCAAGCTAACTTTTCGGAAATTTCTTCAATATTCATGACTGATTTTTTGCTTCTTTAAAAGTAATTTGTTTCTCTCTCCGGTATTTTTCTCAACCATTTTCATTTGTTCAATTTCATCCAGATAGGCTTGTTGCGGGTATATATTTCTACAAAGCGCTCAAACAATTCATCGTATAACCCTTTATTGGCCACATTCGGTTCAAATACTTTATTGATTTCTACCGCTTGTGCGGCACGGTCTATATCCATCATTCCCAAAGCCAAAAGTGCCAGCATGGCTGTTCCACGCGAGTTTGCCATCAGTGGCTCTTTCACCTGTTTGATGGGGCGGTTAAACACATCAGCCATGATTTGACTCCACACGGCTGAATTGGCTCCTCCCCCGATAAAATTCAGTGAGTCGAAACTCTTTCCAGTCATTTTTTCGACATAGGTCAAGAGCCAGCGGGCGTTTAAGCTGACCCCTTCCAGCACTGAGCGCATCAGATGAGTGCGGTTATGGGTGAGGGAGAGATTGTAAAATCCTCCCCGCACATAGTGATCGTCCACCGGAGAACGCTCCCCGTACATCCAGGGCAGAAACATCACTCCCTCACTGCCGGGCTTCACTTTCTCTACTATCTTATCGAGCAGTTTATAAAAATCTTTAGGAGCAGTACCTGTATTGAGTTCATCGGTGTGATACAACAAGTTATTTTTTATGAAGTTCAGACTCGCACCGGCAGTTTCTTGTTCGTTGGCAATGAGGTATCGTCCGGGCAAAGCCGAGGGAATAGTGCCCATGTTATGAAACACATCTGTCTTTTTGAATGGCACGTGACAAACCAACCAAGAGGAAGTGCCCACGTATAAATGGCCTTCAAAATCGCGGATGGCTCCCGAGCCTACTGCGGCACTTTGCACATCGGGGGTTCCAGAAATCACTTTTACATCTGCATTTAATCCAAACTCCTCTGCAATTTGTTCGCTCACTGTTCCTAAAATAGAATTGGCGGGAATTAATTCTGGCAGTTTTTCCTTATCCAGCCCCGTAAGAGCGATAAGGCCATCGTGATAGGTAATATTATTGATGTCGCGATTATCGGTGATCCAATGCAGGGTGATGGAATCATAAGAAGCCACAAAACGGCCGGTCAGCCAAAGATTGAGGTAATCTTTCGGTTCGAGAAATTTATAGGTCTTGTCATAAATTTTCTTTAGCTCATTTTTTATGTAAAGAATATGGGCAATAGAATCCTTGCCGCTTTTGGTAGGGCCGCCTCCGGTGAGGCGAATCCATTGTAGAATTTTACCAACTCCATAGCCTTCTACCCGAATGGGGCCGTGGGTCAGCTCTTTTACATACTTAGCTCCGCGCGTGTCCATCCATATTATGCTGTTCATGAGTTCATTTCCAGCTTTGTCCACGCATACGGTGCCACTCCATTGAGCCGTGCAGTTCACCGCAATAATTTTGCGGGTGTCAATCTTGGTCTTCGCAGTCAGCCGGGCATAACAGGTTCTGATAGCGTGAATCCAATCTGATGGACGTTGCTCTGCTCCTCCTCCCTCGCTGAGTAACAGGGGAACTTCTTCAAACTCATAATCCACGCAACGCGCCTGAGTATCGAACAAACTAACTTTGGGGCCTGAAGTGCCGAGATCAATCGTGAGAATAAGAGCAGCCATCAATTTTACTATTTGAACGGAAAAAATACGGAAAGTGCTAAGTTAAAAAGTTAGCGGAGAGCGAATATGGCAAATAGGCCACTGCTACAAAACATTTTGCAATGAGAGGATAGAATGTCCACTTTCAGTTTTTGTGATAACTACCGCGGGGTCACCGAACGAAAGTTCTAGATTTTAAAGTCTATTCTCTACTTCCCTTTGGCTGTGGACTATTGACTAATTTCATACTTTTATCGCTTCATGAAAAAAGCTCTTTCGCTTTCCTTAATATTCTTTGCTTTTTCAGCCATTGCTCAAACTGATTATTGGAGTAATAATGGGGTGGTTTCTATTAAAGATGGAGCTTATCTTTCTGTCATTGGCGATGCTTACAACCAAAACAACGGCATTTACAATAACACCGACAGCATATTTGTAACCGGCAACTGGACGCACGATGCGAACAACCGCTGTTTCGACTCTATCGGTACAGGATGGGTGTATATGTGGGGAGCCGACCAGCACATAAAGGGAAGTAAAGAAACCCATTTCCATCATCTGATTTTAAAAAACCAAGGCGTGAAGTATGGCGATTTAGATGTGTATATTGACGGAACGCTCGACCTGACCGATCGCGAATTTAGCATGGATGACAACACCGCTTGGGCACTCAATCCATCTTCTGTTACCGGGGTTGAAAGAACGACCGGCTTTGTTTCCAGTTTGCAAGACGGAGGTTTGTTGCGCAGAACTAATTCTACCGATGCGTATTTATTTCCGGTAGGCTCTAATATGGGAATCCCGCGCTACCGCCCGGTGGGGTTTGAACCTCTCTCCGCTGCCACAAATCACTACAAAGCACGCTTCGCCAATGTAGATCCCACTATGGAAGGATTTGACCGCAACGACCGGTATCATTTGGTGTGCGAAATAAACCCCGAATGGTATCACCGCTTGTACCATGTCAGCGGAAACGACTCTGCCAACATCACTATTTTTTATGACCCAAGTGCCGATGGCAATCAATGGAACGATATAGCGCATTGGCAGGGAATTCCCGAATGGGAAAGTATTCACCGCGATACCATTATAGCCGGCTCTCCGTTTCAGCGCATCAGCAAATTTACCTGGGACAATTATGTGTATTCTCCCTTTGCACTCGCAGTTACATCCAACACTTTTGCCGTAGCCGGTGTGGACACGATGATATGGAATACCGATACAATTCAATTGAATGCTTTTGGCGGACAAAACTACGAGTGGCTGCCCGACTATCATTTGAGTTGTGCTGACTGTCCCACTCCTCTTGCCTGGCCCGATACCAACACCACTTATTATTTGACAGTGGCCGATGGCAGAGGCTGCATGGATTACGACAGCGTAGTGGTATTTGTGCGCGATAAACCCTTTACTCTTTTCTTTATTCCGAATGCGATTACCCCTAACGGAGATGGCTACAACGACACTTGGTATATCCGCGATTTAGAACGCTACCCCGACAATGAGGTGAGAATTATAAACCGCTGGGGCGATCAAGTTTTTTATCAGTCGCCTTACGACAATAAATGGGCGGGAGAATGGAAGGGCGATAAACTTCCCGGAGCTACTTATTACTATATCATCAAGATACGGTATAGCGGAAGCGTGTACGACTTTAACGGGCCATTAACTATAGTGCGATAATGAAAAAACTATTTCTGCTTTCAGGAGTATTGTTACTCATGGCCGGTGCAAAAGCGCAACAGGTAGAGGAGTTTTCGTTGCTGCGGGAAAATGCCTTTACCCTTAACCCCGCCTTAGCCGGTATGCAAGGCTGGCTGCACGGCACCATCACCGGTCGCAAACAATTTTCTAAAATAGACCAGGCCCCCTACACCGCTATGCTTGCCTTAGACGGACAAATAGCCGGAAAAAATGTAGGCATTGGCGGCTATCTGATACATGACGTAACGGGACCCACCGGCAAGTCGGCTATCACCGTGGCGGTGGCCTATAACATCCCTCTGCATAAGAAATATGCACCACGTTTTTCAAACGGCAAAAGCAACCACACGCTTAGCATTGGGCTTTCACTGAGTGCCGTGCAATACCGGTTAAGAGGCGACCAATTAGAGGTGAATGATGCCAATGATCCGGGCCTTTATACCTCGAAGGGATCAAAGATTTTTCCCGATGCTTCGTTCGGGGTGTATTATCGCTATAAGCAGAATCTCTATGTGGGCGTTTCGGTTCCGCAGATCATGGGCTTGAATGTGAACTATGCCGGCACAGATGGCATGGCTAAGATTAAAAAGGTGCAGCATCTCAATTTTCTGATAGGCGGAAAAATAGAAATGGCGCGTGGCAATTTCAGCATAGACCCGGTGGCCGCGCTCCGATGGGAAAAGGGCGCTCCGCTACAGGGAGATGCAGGCTTGCGAACGGTGATTTACAAGATTTTTTGGCTGGGGGCTAACTACCGCAGTTTAAACTACATGGTGTTTGAAGCGGGATTTAAGGTAAAAGATAAGTTCTCACTTTCTTATGCTTATGACCTCAACTTATCAAAATATCGCAAAGATATTGGCTCTACACACGAACTCTCCATCGGGTTTACGGTATCGCGGTCACAGAAGGTATGGCGAGGCAAGGGTGCCGCGCTGAGATTCTAATGCAACACGCTACTTTAATTTACTCAGTGACTTAGCGAAGAAGATTGGCTTTTTGAAAGAAGAATTACCGCGCTTACTCCTACTCATTTACAATAAGGCAGAAAAATTTTGATGCACTACGAATTGAAAAATAGCGGAGCGGCTAAGGCTTATTTCTTAATAAAATTAAAAAACAACAAGAGAGCAAACAGATGACCTATTTTCATTCCCTGCAAAAATTTAGTCAGCACCCAAACAACTAAAAAGGGATTATGAATATATAAGCCCCTGAGATTTAATAAAAGTCCAGTTGTAGTATAGGACAAAAAAATCAATAAAGATATTTTGTATGGCTGAAATTAGTGTCACTTATTTTTGCACCGGTTTTAGTAAGTTCTCCACCCTAAATTTGAAAAGGAAAATCACGAAACATATATTTGCCACATCAAATTTCTAACCATTTAAAATCTTAAAAAGTATGGCAAATATCACTTTAAATCGGTTGAGCACTACGATTAGTGCAGCCGATGACGCGGCCTTAGAAGCTGCGGGAAGTCAACTTGAACCTATTTTAAACAATTACTGCATTTCGCTGGACGATACCGAGCGTTCATCGCTGTTCAGCTTGGATGTAGAAAACAAAGTATTTGTGGAGGAATGTCTGAACGAGGCAAGAAACCATGCGGAGCCGCTGCCGCCTTATGTGCAGGCAGATGAGTTGGATAAAGACTACACTCTCTTTAACCAATTAGATAATATAGAAAGCCAACTGAATCATTTGATGCAAAAGGTAAGCGATACCAAGCGCCTGGCCGGGCACGAAGCGTATGCTATGGCCTTAATGATTTACAAACTATACGAAGCGGCTACCCTTGCCGGAGTGCCCGATGCCAAAGCAAGTTATGACCGGTTAAAGGCTCGGTTTGCTAATCAGGGTAGTGGTAGCCAGCCGGCTTCCGAAGTATAAGCACTCATAATCAGTTCCTTATACAAGTACATTCCCTTTTCGGTAACACTTTGTTACCTTTTATAGGATAGGTACCCCTATAAGATGGGCGTACTTATCCCATCTTATGGGATAGGAGGCCCTATAAGATGGGCGTACTTATCCCATCTTATGGGATAGGAGACCCTATAAGATGGGCGTACTTATCCCATCTTATGGGATAGGAGACCCTATAAGAT
>CAZQYO010000027.1:1437-14855 GCA_964597415.1 uncultured Chitinophaga sp. | reverse complement strand
ACACATAATCAGTACTTACACAACCATTCGTTGCAGTGACATCCACATGGTAAATCACAGGGGAAACCGGGTGTGCAATAGGATTGGTGATGTTAGTAGGGGTAGGGGCATTAGCTCCGGAGGAAGGAGTCCAAGAAATCGGCAAGTTAGAAACATCTTCTACACACATATCAAACTTTGTATTCGGACGATTCACGCTGGCCGAAGGAGTACCGGTATTGCCACACTGGCTGTTGCTTCCTTTCGAGTAATAAACAGAGTTAAAAGCTGTAGGGGTCATTTGCATCTTGTTATTCAAGGCACTTCCGTTGGGGTTATTAAAGCAGATGTCTATAACTAGATTAGATGTGCCATCCCAGTTATAGGGATAGTCAAGTGTTAAGGTTTTCCACCCCAAAGTAGTGCCGACAGGTACACTTTTAGAATTAAATACAGTGACCAGATTAGGTTGCCAAGTGCTAAGTGAAGTTACTTGAGAGCATCCCATCTTTATTTCAAAATTCTTCATTGTATCATTGGCAGTGTTTATCTGTGCCAGATTAAATGAGATAGCACGTATTTCTCCCCCCGAAGGAAATTGGCCGAGCAATTCGCTGGAGAGATATAAGAACTGATGGCGAGCACTGTTGTTGTAATGGCCAAAGATGGTTGGATACTGTGTGGGAGAACCGGTAGGAGTAACCCCTGTTCCGGTGCCAATTTGTGCATTCAGCATATTTCCTCCACAAGGAGTTTGGCTGATGCCGCAGGATTGAGGATTAGTATAAATATTCAACTGCACAGGATCATTAGGGCATACATTTGTAGGAGTTGCTTTCGCCACAATTACCGGTCCTGTTCCCGCTACGTTTACCGAAAGCGAGTCCACATTTGTACAACCGTTACTACCCGTTATAAATAGTTTATAGTTGGTACTATTGATAGGGCTGGCCACAGGGTTAGGTACCGAATCGTTTGGCAAGCCGGTAATAGGATCATATAAACCGTTCGGTGGTACCCATTGAAATTTATATGGAGCATATAAATTATCAGTAGTAGCGTTTAAGGGCAATTGCCCGTTCTGGCAAATACTTCCACCCAAGCCGGCATCATAAACAAATGGAGGATCAGACCCCACAAATACAGAGTCGGTACCGCAGTCGGAAGTAAAGTAATACATGGTAGGCGAAGTGGGCGTGACTACCGGATTAAGTATATTGGGATTTGACACTGTATTAGGACCGGTAGAAGGCTGCCACGAAAAATTAGTGCCTCCGGTAGCTGTCAGTTGTACAGGTGTACCACAAAAAGTGGGGCTGGCAGAGAGCAACTGAACTTTGTTGAATATGCACACCGTATATACTCTGATATAACTTCCATTAATAGGACAGTCATCATTTTTAGAGATCAGAATAAAATCATGACATCCGGTATCGCTTGGTTGTGGTGTCCATGCAATGTGAGCTACCACCGAATCTCCCGTGCCTATCTGAGTTAGAGTAGCTCCGGGAATAGCGGAAGGAGTAGTGGTAATATTGCTTTGCAAGGTGATATTGTGATTTGCCGGGTCTGTACATAAAATATCAAAGGCCAATGGAGTATTGGGACATGCTTGTACTTTTAAGGAATCCACCTGGTTTCCATTCTGAACATTTGTAATGGGGTTTTGTGAAGGGGTAGAGATGGCGCAGTTGATGATAGAAACTTGAATATCTCTGATAGTAGAGCCAACCAATACTCCATTTCTGTATTCATCTACTCTGATGGCCAATACATCTATTTCTTGTTGAGCCGGATTAAAGTTCATTTGACCGGTATGGGTATTAAACTGAAAACTGCCGGGAGGGCTGGTAATAACGGGTTGGTTCACCGAATAGTTAGCACTGAATGTCATAGGAGTATAGCCAGTCCCCAATGGATTTATGAGCGTGTAAACCAATGAGTCGCCATCCGGATCCACTGCACCGTGATTATATGTCACAAAATTATTCGCACAGAAAAATGGCACAGGAAGTGATTGAAACCGGACAGAGTTGTTGCAATAGCTCTGATTAGTTAATGGATTTATCGTGTTATTAATGGTGGCCTCAATAGAGAGATTATTACCGGTAGGGTTTACTAAGTTATTCGAAAAATTTCTTGCACTTTCTGTAAAACGTACCGTCCAGTTGTTACAGGCTGCCGGTAAGGTAACCGTACCTGTATATTCATACACTTTTACTCCGGGATATGGGGGATTGCCACCTCCCGTATAATTACAACCACTCTGATTTAATTGCGCAGGACAAAGTTGGGACACTTCTATGCCATTTACCTGTGGATTAATGTTCAGCGTAACATTAATGGTGGAAGCACCTGCGCATCCGGGAGCAATAACCTGAATGGTAGGAGAAGTAGGGGCAGCTATTCCCGTACAGTCACGATAAAAACGAAGAATGATTTTATATTGATTATTCCCTAAACATTGGTACGATAAATCGGAACCCATAGCATGCGAAGCCACTACACGGTTGCTGCCAAATACCATTGAAAGTAGAGCGAAAGAAAGTACAAACCAATGACTCTTAAAAACCATCTATCCTTATTAAATAAATTATGACGCGAATAAGACTGCAAAATTACTCAAAGAGTTGTAAATTATTGCTCCTCTTAGTGTGACACAAATAATATTCACTACTCGTTTAGTTCATCAAAACATCTATTTTCGCCATTCAAAATCTAAAAAATGTATAGAAACAACACCTGCGGAGAGTTGAATATCAGCCGGATAGGACAGGAAGTGTTATTAGCAGGATGGGTGCAACGAGTCCGCGCCTTAGGAGGAATGACTTTCGTTGATTTGCGCGACCGGTACGGGATTACCCAATTGGTTTTTAATATGGAAAGCAATGCTACCCTTTGTGAGCAAGCCAATCAATTAGGCCGCGAATATGTCATTCAGGTAAAAGGAACTGTTGCGGAACGAAGCAACAAAAATAAAAACATAGCTACCGGTGAAATTGAGATAATGGTAGCGGAATTAACTATTATCAGCGAAGCGGAAGTGCCCCCTTTTATTATTGAAAATGACACCGATGGCAGTGAAGAGTTACGACTGAAATATCGCTATTTAGATATTCGCAGGCCGCAACTTCGCGACCGGCTAATTACCCGCGCACACATTACCCGCGCTGTGAGAGAATATCTCGATGAGAAAAATTTCTTGGAAATTGAAACTCCCAACCTGCTTAAATCTACTCCCGAAGGAGCGCGTGATTTTTTAGTCCCGTCTCGTTTATTACACGGTAGTTTTTACGCCCTGCCGCAATCTCCTCAAATTTTAAAACAGTTGTTGATGGTAGCCGGTATGGATAGATACTATCAAATAGTGCGCTGTTTTCGCGATGAGGATTTTAGAGGAGATCGCCAGCCCGAATTTTCACAGATTGATTGTGAAATGAGTTTTGTCCATCAAGAAGATATTTTTGAAATTTTCGGTGGCTTGATTCAGTATGTGTTTCGCAAAATTTTGAATTACCAATTACTTGAACTTCCGAAACTGAGATATGATGACGCGATGAGGTTGTATGGTAGCGACAAGCCGGATCTGCGATTTGAATGTGCCATTGTTGAGATGAATGGCCGATTGCCGAAATCTGAATTTAAGGTGTTTAATGATATCGTAGCTGAAGGTGGATTGGTAGCCGGACTAAATGCTAAGGGCTGTGCGGCATACAGCCGTAAGCAATTAGATGAACTGACTGAATTTGTAAAGGTTTCGCACCGAGGTCTTGGTGGTTTAGTAAACATCCGCTTTAATGAAGACGGCACTATTAAATCTTCGGTGGATAAATTTTACAGCGAAGAACAGTTGCACGAAATAGGTCAAGCTTTTCATGCCGAAAAGGGAGATTTGATTCTACTTGCTGCGGACAAAACTGCAAAAGTTAGAAGATCCTTAGGGGACTTGCGCTTAGAGTTAGCCAAACGCAACCACTGGATTAAGCCCGGCACTTGGAGCGTACTTTGGATTGTGGACTTTCCTTTGTTTGACAAAGATCAAGAAACCGGGGACATCACTTTTGCCCACCATCCCTTCTGTTCACCTCACCCCGAAGACATGTTATATTTTGACAGTGACCCTGGACGAGTTCGCGCACAAACCTATGATATGGTGATAAACGGAAATGAAATTCTTTCCGGCTCTATTCGAATTCATCAGCGCGAAATACAAGAGAAAGTATTTCAGCGACTCGGGTTGACCGAAGAAGAGAGAGAGCAGAAATTCGGCTTTCTACTCACAGCCTTTAAATACGGAGCACCTCCGCACGGAGGCTGCGCTTTCGGATTAGACCGTTTAGTGATGTTGATGACCGGAGGGGAAACTATTCGCGATGTCATTGCCTTTCCGAAAACATCGGGCGGACGCGATTTAATGATGGATGCTCCTACACCCGTTGAGAAAAAGCAGTTAGACGACTTAGGCATACAAGTAAAAGGATAATACTATATTGAGGTGCCTTTGATAATAAAATTAGCAAGCATGAAAAAAAACAAACCGGTGGCCGGCTATCACCTGCTGATGATACTCTCAGCAGTGGATGGCGAGTTTAATGTGAAAGAAGATATGGTGATTCGGAAATGGCTGGCAGAGCAGTTTCCATTTACCGTAAACTTAGATAACGACATGGATGAACTCAGCAAATTAGATCCCAAGGATTATATGGTTCACTTTGAAAAGTGCATGGCTGATTTTTATGAGGATAGCAGTGAAAAAGAAAGAAATGAACTGATTCAGTTTGCCATTGACCTGATAAAAGCCGATCGCAAAATCACCCGCGAGGAAAACATTTTTCTGAATGAATTATTCGGAGAATGGACAGAAACCAGTATTGAATAGGCCTCAAGAAGGTCATCGTCTGTTTTTTATCGCGGGGATCTTCTAATAAGGCGAAAAATGTCTTCTTGAAGGGAGCCTCCTTCCTCTTTATCGCATAAACTATTTTATCAGCCGTATAAATAATTTTTGCAAGCACAAAAATGAAATATACGTTCCCATGCAGGTGGCGCATACCCCCGAGTAGAGGGTGCGGGCTGACAAAAATACAGTTGCTTTTAGCATATCTCTTCTGAAATCATTTGTATGGACGGATAATAGGTGACAACGTATTCATTTTAAGGGACAAACTTTCACGAACAATTAGACTTCTTTGAAAATGACCACCAAAGCCCGGGACAAAACTCCAATTTCATTTACTGGCTGCAAGCCAATACTTATCTCTGGTGCAATAACTACAAAATAGCCCGGATGGCCACTCTAAAAATACTTTCAGAAAATCGGCTATTGCTTAATCAGCCGGAGTGTTTGCGTAAAGTTCTTCCCTTCGGCTTTCAGAAAATAAATTCCGGAAGCCAACTGGGAGGTCTGAATAGAAGAAGAGAAAGTCGTCATATTTTGTTGCCATACTACTTGGCCGCTGGTGTTCATTACAGCAATATTTACCGCATTATCTCTGCTTACATCTGTTATTTGTAATTCGCAATTCCCATTCACTGGATTTGGGAATATTTTTACTGTTGGTGGTTTGTTGGCTTGTATAGAAGGAGTTCCCACCGCACCATTTAAAGTAAACCGATTGAAGAAATTCCATATTTCTTGTGAAGCATTTATATCTCGGTTTGTAGGACCATAGACATAATCAATCGTTGCTCCCGGCCAGCTATGTCCACCTCCTATTATCTTATACAGCCAAACTTCGGTACCATTGTTACAACTGCGGTAGCGTATTTCCTGCACTGTAGAACTATCCGTGGTATCAGTATCGGGAACCCATACCGTATCACTCACCGTACTGCACAAATTTTTATTCAGCCAAAAATTGATTGTTTGCTCTACGGCATAGTAACCGGTAGATCCATTGTAATCTACCAGAGGATCAGCCGTGCCGTGTATTTCAAGAATAGGAATGTTGCGCGAAAGGGCGCAATTCAGCGCGGTCAAATCACTCAATGTTCCTGTAACGGAAGCAATAGCCGCAATACGATTTTCCAAATCACAGGCCATCCGATAGCTTTGAAAACCTCCATTGCTCATGCCGCAGGCATACACCCGCGTTAAGTCAATTCCATACAACTGAGAAAGCGTGTCAATGATTTTAGAAACAAAACCTACATCGTCCGGATAAGAATTATACGGAGGAGCAAAGCCAGAATTCCAGGAACTGTTTAGCCCATCCGGAAAAACACAAATAAAATTGTTGGCATCGGCAGTTAAATCCATGCGGCTGTAGAAAATTTGTTGTGGTGCGTTAGAACCGTAACCGTGCATATTAAAAACGACCGGCAAGTGCATGCCGGGTGCAAAGCCGGTGGGTAGGTGTACCACGAAGTCACGGGTGGTGTTTTCAAAATTTATCGGCATGGTATATTCTGTTCCGGCAAAGGCCGATAGGTTGAACAGAATCAGGAAAGGGATGAAATGTGCTTTCATGTAAAAATTATTTGCCTACACAAAATAAAAAAATCCGCCCCGGAGGAACGGATTTGTAGAAAAAGATTAGCGAAATTATTCGGCCGGCTCTGGCTTCACTACTTCAATTCCCTGCATCACCTTTGCCTTTATCTTGGCTTCCATTTCGGCTGCTAAACCAGGATTATCATCCAACATTTGTTTCACACTATCACGACCTTGCCCTAATTTTGTGCCCTCATAACTATACCACGAACCACTTTTCTGCAAAATACCCTGATCGCTTCCCAAGTCTATAATCTCACCGGTTTTTGATACCCCGGCTCCATACATAATATCAAACTCGGTTGTTTTAAACGGAGGGGCTAATTTATTCTTTACCACTTTTACACGAGTGCGATTGCCGGTAATCAGATCTCCCTCTTTTATCTGTCCTATTCTGCGAATATCGAGGCGAATAGAAGCATAGAATTTAAGGGCATTTCCACCGGTGGTAGTTTCCGGATTTCCAAACATTACCCCGATTTTCTCGCGCAACTGATTAATGAAAATACAGCAACAGCCTGTTTTACTGATTGTGCCTGTCAGTTTTCGCAACGCCTGACTCATCAGTCGAGCATGTAAACCCATTTTCGATTCGCCCATTTCTCCTTCCAACTCGCTTCTCGGTACTAATGCCGCCACAGAATCAATCACACAGATGTCCACAGCACCGGATCGAATAAGATGTTCTGTAATATCTAAAGCCTGCTCTCCATCATCAGGTTGCGATATAAGCAGGTTGTTTACATCCACCCCTAATTTTTCGGCATAGCTTTTATCAAAGGCGTGTTCTGCATCAATAAAGGCGGCTACTCCTCCGGCTTTTTGACAGTTGGCTATGGCCTGAATAGCCAGAGTAGTTTTTCCGGATGACTCCGGCCCATAGATTTCTACAACACGTCCTTTGGGTAAGCCGCCAATCCCTAAGGCAATATCTAAGCCTAACGAGCCGGTCGAAATAGACTCCACCCCCATTACTTTAGAATCGCCTAATTTCATAATAGTGCCTTTACCATAGGTCTTGTCTAACTTATCCAGCGTTATTTGTAACGCCTTCATTTTCTCCTTTTTCTCGTCACTTGCTTTGTTCATGTTTTTGTTTTTAACTGTGGTTATTAAATCAAACCTAAAAATATTTGCCGAAATAGCTAAGTATTTTAGCCAATTATTTTTACAGCTATACCAAAGGTTTGTTGTAGATTAATGAGTACAAAAATAACTTACAGCAACGCAATAGATTTGCGTAGTAAAAGAATAAAAGTACACATTGGAAACTAAAAATAAAAAAGGATAATCTGCTTACAGGCTATCCTTTAAAAAAAATTCAAGAGGAGGAATCAAATTTCCTGTAAATGCTCAGTCCGGTGACTGTGATTCATAATAATTCGAATAGAAGTTTCGCTTGGACTCACCATCTTAGTATTTAACTGTCGTTTAACTTTGATAAGCTCGATTAAATTTTGATGAAGTTCCGGGTTAGCAGCTATTTCATCGGATAACATTTGTTTTTGTGATTCGGAGGTCTCTCCATAAGCGTGAAGAGTCAAAAGATTTTGTGTAGAAATTTGAATCATGATATTGGTTTTTTAATGCCCCTATAAAACGCAGCCCTCCCGGCTTATTGTACAAATGAGGAAAGAAATTTGGCAAAAATCGGAAACGAAAAATCCGCAGCCAATAGACTGCGGATTCCTTGCAACAACAAAAATAAAAACCAACTATTCAGCGCAATGCTATTTTCTGATCTTCCATCATTTTTCGAAGATTAATTAAGGCGTATCTCATTCTTCCTAAGCAAGTGTTGAGAGGGGAGTTAGTGTATTCGGCTACCTCTCTGAAACTAAAATTGAAAAAATGGCGAAGTATAACCACCTCTTTCTGGTCTTCAGGTAGTTTTTCAATTAAGTCCTTCAACTTAGTTTCAAATTTTTCCACGGCCTCATGCTCCTCTAAAGGGGTATCGTCAAATTTCATGTATTTGAAAATGTCATCTCCGGCACTGGTGACAACCCCGGGAGTGCGCTTAAGCTTGCGGAAATGGTCAATGCATAGGTTATATGCTATGCGCATTACCCATGGGGCAAACTTTCCTTCCTCATTGTATTTGCCTGCCCTAAGTGTATCTATTGCTTTGATAAACGTTTCCTGAAACAAATCTTCAGCGAGATACTGATCCTTTACGGTACAGTAAATAGAGGTATAGATTTTGTCTTTATGACGGTGAATAAGTCTTTCAAGGGCTATCTCACTACCTGCGAGGTACTGGTTTACCAACTCCTGATCGCTCAATATTTGAGTGCGCATAACTTTACGTTTTTAGGTTAGAAAATAATAAACGTAAACGCTGCTTCGATAGCTGTTGAATTTTGGTTTGGTAAATGGTTATCAGTTTGCCACGGCTATCCTTTCGGAAAAGCAAATAAAATCTCTGCTTCGTTTCTTTTCAGAAACTTGCTGTGACAGACTGATAGAGTATGGCTCTAAACGATAACTGAAAATTTGAAGTAGAAATACCCTCTAATACCTATTTTTGCGGTCTTTGAATTTTGAATGTAGAGGGTCTGTTCTATAGAATGGCTGTTTATTGTAAACCCGAAGTTAAAAAAATAAAATTGAATAATCAAAATAAATCTTTCCCCGTACCACCAAAAATATTTATCAAAGGTGCTCGCGTCCACAATTTAAAAAACGTAGATGTGGAGTTACCTAAGAACAATTTTATTGTGATTACCGGTGTTTCCGGTTCGGGTAAATCTTCCCTCACCATTGACACTTTATATGCCGAAGGGCAAAGAAGATATGTAGAATCCCTTTCCTCTTACGCCCGCCAGTTTCTTACTCGAATGGACAAACCCGATGTGGATTACATCAAAGGACTTTGCCCGGCCATAGCCATTGAGCAGAAGGTTTCTACCCGCACTACTCGCTCTACGGTTGGCTCACTTACCGAGATATACGATTATCTGCGGCTTTTGTTCGCAAGAGTTGGCAAAACTTATTCGCCAGTTAGTGGAGAGCCGGTGACCAAACATGAAGTGAGAGATGTAGTGGACTTTATTTTCAGTCGTGAGGAAGGAGAAAAGATATTTATCTACTTTGAAGAAAAGGTAAAAAGGAGTTTTAGTGAAGAACTGAAACTTTTATTACAAAAAGGGTTTACCCGAATTAAGTTAGACGGGGAAGTGGCAAAAGTGGAGGAATTGTTGGAAGAAAAGAGAACGGCAAAGTTAAAGAACACATCGGTCAGAGTTCTGGTAGATCGCTTAGTGGTGAAAATAGGAGACGAGGAATTACAATCACGGGCAGCAGATAGCGTTCAAACGGCTTTTAGTGAAGGGCATCAGGAATGTATTGTCGAGTATGGCAACGGTCGCGAAAAGATTTTTAGCAATCAATTTGAAGCAGACGGAATTTTGTTTGAAGAACCTTCCCCTAACTTCTTCAACTTTAATAATCCCTATGGAGCTTGCGATACCTGCGAAGGATTTGGAACAGTCATAGGCATAGATGAAGATTTGATTTTTCCGGATAAGGAACTTTCCGTTTATGAAGGAGCTATCGCACCCTGGAGAGGAGAGAAAATGAGTGAATGGGTGTATCCTCTCATTAAGAAGGGAATTATGTTTGACTTCCCTATTCATCGTGCCTATAAGGATTTAACAACAGCGGAAAAAAAGTTATTGTGGAACGGCAATGATTACTTTAAAGGGTTAGATTCTTTCTTCAAATATTTAGAAGAGAAAAGCTACAAAATTCAGTACCGGGTCATGCTGAGTCGCTACCGTGGCAGAACCACTTGCCCCGATTGTAAAGGTTCCCGAATCAGAAAAGATGCTCAATATGTTTTAATCGCGGGTAAAAATATTGCCGACCTTTTGCTAATTCCCATTAAGGACTTAACCGCTTTTTTTGAAGACTTGAAATTGAAAGGCGCAGACAGCAAAGTAGCGGATAGAATTTTGACAGAAGTGCGAAACCGTTTGCAAACGATGATAGATGTAGGGCTTGGTTACCTTACTCTCAACCGCTTGTCAAATACACTTTCCGGTGGAGAAACGCAGCGGATCAACCTAACTCGTTCTATCGGAAGTAACCTCACTTCTTCTCTTTACATTTTGGATGAGCCGAGCATTGGTCTTCATCAGCGAGACACCGCACGTCTCATTCACGTACTCAAAAATTTGCAGCGATTAGGAAACACAGTGGTGGTAGTGGAACACGATGAAGATATTATGAAAGCCAGTGACCATGTGGTAGATATGGGCCCCGAAGCCGGAATTTTTGGTGGAGAGGTCATGTTCAATGGCTCTTCAAAAGATCTTCTGAAAGCAGAAACACTTACCGGAAAATATTTGCGCGGAGAATTGGAAATACCTTATCACTCACAAAGAAGAAAGGCTTCTAACTGGATAGATTTGAAAGGAGCAACCCAACACAACTTAAAAAATATTGACGTGCGATTTCCGCTAAATGTACTTACCGTAATTAGTGGAGTTAGTGGTTCGGGAAAAACTACACTCATCAAAAAAATACTCTACCCGGCTTTAATGCGCACATTTGACGGAGCAGGTGAAAAGCCTGGTACTTATCGCGACTTGTCGGGAGATTTACGGAGAATTACAGCCGTAGAAATGATTGACCAGAATCCGCTTGGACGAAGCTCCCGCTCTAACCCGGTGACATACGTGAAAGCCTATGATGGCATTCGCGAGTTATTTGCTAAACAACAACTCTCAAAATTACGTGGCTATCAACCAAAAGATTTTTCTTTTAACGTTGAGGGAGGCCGATGTGAAACTTGCAAAGGAGAGGGAGAAGTAATTGTTGAAATGCAGTTTCTGGCCGATGTGCATTTGAAATGCGAAGCCTGCAACGGAAAAAAATTTAAAGAAGAGATACTGGAAGTGCAATACAAGGACAAGAATATTTACGAAGTGCTGGAGTTGAGTGTGGATGAAGCGATGGAGTTTTTTAAAGACAACCGGGATATTATTCAAAAGCTGGCACCACTTCAAAGTGTTGGCTTAGGATACGTTAAGTTGGGGCAGTCCAGTTCAACACTTAGTGGTGGCGAAGCGCAAAGAGTGAAATTAGCCTCTTTCCTCACGCGAGGTATGGCCACCCACCCCATCCTCTTTATTTTTGATGAACCTACTACCGGGCTTCACTTTCACGACATCCGAAAACTTGTCTCTGCTTTTAATCAGTTGATTGAAGCCGGGCATACGGTGATAGTAATTGAACACAATATGGACGTAATAAAATGTGCCGACTGGTTAATTGATTTAGGACCCGAAGGAGGAGAAGAAGGAGGGCATCTTGTCTATCAGGGAATACCCGAAGGCATTATCGGTGTAAAAACTTCCTATACTGCTATGTATTTGAAACCTAAATTGCATCTGAACTAAGACTTCGCAAATCAGAGTCTTTTAATAATTTAACGGAGTGAAATTTAAGTGTGCGCTTTTGGGGCTTTTGGCATTTGTCTGTTCGGGAATTTCCGCTCAAAAGTTTACCGGCTATGTAAAGAAGCAGGACACCACTATCACTCCGATCTATCTCGCCAAAATCGAAATTTCAGAAGATGGAAAAATGATTGACACCGTTAAAAGTTATTTTGACGGCTCCTACCATTTTTCTACCGGAAAGAATCATAAATATCGTTTCAGGATAAGTTTCCCGGGATACGTGGATACCACATTCACTGTAATCACAGACAAAGAGGGAGTAGCGGTGCCTAACAAAGTAACTACTACTTTGAAAAAGGACGGGATGAGGTTATTGGGGGTGATTAAAAGTAAAGAAGATGATTTCCCTATTAAAGGTGCCACCATTTCGGTAAAAAATATTATGACCCGCAAAGAGGAAAGGGTTACCACCGGCATAGATGGTTATTATAACGTGCGGATGGAGTACGAAACCAATTACCGGGTTAGCATTGATGCCCGTTCTCCCGGCATCATCAACCAATACAAGGACACCACGTTTTATATCTCTACCATCGGCTTTAACCGGCCACTTGACTATCGGCTCGATATTGCCTTGCTCCCTAACACTAAGTATCTCAAACCTCGGGACGGTTATCACCCCATGGCCAGCGACTCTACCAAACCGGTGATAACTGTGGGAGCAGTAGTAGCAGACAATCATCAGCCTTTTATTCAGGAAGAGAAATTGAAAGAAAAGCAAAGCCAAACAGAGGAACTGGAAGCAGAATTAGCGAAGGCGAATAAAGAATTGGACGCCATAAATAGAAAACTACAACGCAGTAACAATAACACAACGGGAGTAACCGGTATTGTGCCACCGGCTAAGAAGAAAGGAAAAGGAGAGGATCTTGAAGTGGTTATTATCCGTGATGAGCCGGCAAATGATGGAACCGATAACAAAGACGAGAATCTTGAAAAATGGAAAGCAGAAGTCGAAGCACATATACAGGAAGTGAAAAGAAAATTAGCTGCTCAAAAATCGTCAGATGATTTATTGCGTAGTACTTCCATCCCAGCTAAGGAGCAAGTGGAGGCAAACCTTCACAATGATTCGATAGACAAAATCAACGAAAAATTGCGGCAATTAGCCACAGTAGATTCCATAAGAAAAATTAAAGACGAAAAAGAAAAGCTGGCACATCAATTAGCGGCAAAAAAGTCGCATGAAGATTCTATTGCAAAACTCATTGTCGCCATGCAAAAGAAAGCGGTGGAAGATTCCATAGCTCGCGCAAAAGCCGAAATCGAAAAGCAGCAGAGAGAACAGGCGCTCAAGAAAGCATATCAAGATTCAGTCGCCAGAGTGATGGCACAAGTGCGCAAACAATATGTGACCGATTCTATTGCTAAGGTAAAAGCAGCGGAGGCAAAAGCTGCGAAAGAATTAGCTGCGCAGAAAGCAAAAGAAGATTCTATTGCAAAACTCATTGTCGCCATGCAAAAGAAAGCGGTGGAAGATT
>CAZQYO010000027.1:0-1337 GCA_964597415.1 uncultured Chitinophaga sp. | reverse complement strand
CATTGACACAAGCCGGGCTTAAAGAAGAAAAAATTCAGCACGAGCAGGCACTTAAAAAGACGTACCAAGACTCTATCAACAAAGTTCTGTCAAGTATTCGTGAGAAGGCAAAAAAGGATTCTGCAAGCCGCCACTTAGCCCTGCAACAACAACGGTTAAAGGAGGAAGAAGAGAAGAAAACTTATCGCGATTCTTTGGAAAGAATACAGGCACAAATGCAGGAAATGGCAGCCGAATTACAAGCCATTAAGCAAAAGAAATGGAACGACTCACTTTCTAAAGCTACCGCCAACAATGAACGGTTAGCTACCGAAAAGCATCCACAAGAGAAGCAAATAGCCTCGCAGCCGGAGCCGACTCACAACACTTCTCAAGATTCGCTGCTGGCAACACACACACACAAGGTATCCGGCACTATTCTTTTTGATTACCACAAGTTTTCTTTAGCGAATAAGGAGCAAGACCAACTCAAGGCACTGGTGAAAAAAATGAAGCAAACAAAAGGAGCAATTCTGGATATTTATGGCTTGGCATCAGCAGATGAAACGGCTGCGGATGTGCTTTCCTTAAAGCGGTTAAATGCGGTAGTGAATTACCTCTTGCGGCAAGGTATTCAGAGCGACCATATCAAGATGGCTCATTACGGTAATAGCAAATCGCTGAACGGTTGTATGAACGCTAACTGCCCCGAAGACCTGCTCCGGCAGAACCGTTGCGTAGTTTACTCCATTCGGTAAAACTAATTGAGACTCGTTTCAAAATGGATAGTATTGGTAATGATAGTTTCCGCAGCAGGTTTGTAGATCTTTAAAGTTTGACCTTTAATAACGACTACTAACAGATTATTTTCTTTAGAGTTTACTTTCACTTCTACCAGATCTCCGGGAAACACTCCCATCTCGAAGAGTTTCTCACATAAAAGTGAGTTTTGCATGTCCACAATGTAGGCTCGTTCACCGGCACCTAACTTATCAAGAGATTTCAAATGACTTCAGTTTAGGTATAATTTAATTCGTAAGGCACTCTGTGTCAAGAGCTATATCCAACAATTTTTTCCCTTCCACCTTTTTATTTCTCTGTTTATCACCAATGCCCTTTCTATTCTTTAAAAATGATTGGCGGTAAAAAGAAACCACCCATACAACAACTTACAAGACCGATATTTAATTCCCTCTCCTTTTTTAGATAGGGCTGGGCAAACTCTTGGCGTAGCGGGGCGATAATAAAAAAATCCCACCTCGCAGTGAGATTTGTAAAAGCAAAAGATATAATAGAAGTCAAACGAGGAACAAAACGACAGACCTCGGCTTCCCGCCGCTTCGCCGTTCATAAAAAAA
>CAZQYO010000026.1:8390-15069 GCA_964597415.1 uncultured Chitinophaga sp. | reverse complement strand
TATCAGCGATTACAGCTACCTGTTGCCAGATGAAAAAGTGGCTCGTTATCCTTTAGCAGAGCGGGACGACAGCAAACTATTAATTTACCGAAATGGAGAAATCAGCGAAAGCAGTTATCGCCAAATAGCGGAACTACTGCCTGAAAGTGCGCTGTTGGTTTTTAATAATACCAAAGTGATTCATGCCCGTCTGCTTTTCGAAAATGCACAGGGTGCTAAAATTGAAATCTTCTGCTTACAGCCAACAGAAGAAAACGCAGAAATGGTTAGTGTGATGAGCCGCACCAGGACTATCCGGTGGAAGTGTTTGATAGGCAGAGCCGGTAAATGGAAAGAGAAAGTGCTGAAGAAAAAAGACGGAGACCTTGAACTAAGTGCAGAGTTGGTGGACAGAGATGCTGATTCATTTACCGTAGAGTTTCAATGGCAACCGGAGCAACTGACCTTTGCCGAGATTTTAGACCGGGCAGGCAGGATGCCTATTCCCCCTTATTTGCACCGCCCTTCCGAAGAAATTGATGCTAACCGGTATCAAACCCTTTATGCGAAGCACGAAGGTTCGGTTGCCGCACCTACGGCCGGTTTGCACTTTACGAAAGCCGTTTTTGAATCTCTCCGATCAAAGAATATTGACACCGAAGAAGTGACCTTGCATGTGGGTGCGGGAACTTTCAAACCCGTTAAGTCTGAAATGATGGCCGGGCATGACATGCACTCGGAATTGATAGAGGTGAAAAGAGAAACTCTGGAGAAAATAATTGCGGCAAAGAATACAGCAAAACCCATTATAGCCGTTGGAACCACCTCTATGCGCACCTTAGAAAGTTTGTACTGGATGGGAGTGAAAGCAAAGATCAGCGATGAGAAATCGGTAGGCGCTTTGGAAGTGAAGCAGTGGGAGGCTTATGAACTAAAACCCAGCGATGATGCTTTGAGTAACTTACTGGAATGGATGAAGGGGCAGCATATCGAAAGGCTTCTTTGTAAAACGCAAATCATTATTGCCCCGCCATATCGGCCAAAAGTGGTCAATGCTTTAGTCACCAATTTTCATCAGCCAAATTCAACATTGCTATTGTTAGTAGCCGCAGTGGTTGGAAATGATTGGAAGAAAATTTATGAGTATGCTCTCTCACATGGCTTCCGCTTTTTGAGTTATGGGGATGGAAGTCTGCTTTTTTTAGAGGAATGATGGAAATCGAAAAGAGTGAATAAATCGCTTTTTAAAAAATTATTTACAAGAAAGGAGTCTTGACTACCAATGCCCGAATAGCTTGATTGCGGATATCAATAAATATTTCTGAGCCGGGCGTTGAGAACTCTGTCTTTACATAACCTAAACCGATAGCCTTGTTAAGCGAAGGCGATTGAGTACCCGAAGTCACCACCCCGATCTCATTTCCATCTGCATCTTTAATTTTAAAATGCTGCCGTGGTATTTTGCCCTTTTCGGGAATTTCAAAACCCACTAATTTTTTCTCCGGCCCGTTTTCCTTCATGGCCTTGTGGTAATCACTATTTACAAACTTCTTGCTGAACTTGGTAATCCAACTCAATCCCGCCTCAATAGGTGAAGTGGTATCATCAATATCATGCCCGTAAAGGCAGAAGGCTTTTTCTAAGCGCAGCGTATCCCGACAACCCAAACCGGCTGGTACAATATTAAATTCCTTTCCTGCTTCAAATATGGCTTCCCACAATTTATTAGCATCGGCATTGCTCACATATAGCTCAAAGCCTCCCGCCCCGGTATAGCCGGTGTTGCTTATAATAACATTTTTAATACCGGCCAGTGTGCCTACCTCAAATGCGTAGTACGGAATATCACTCAGATTTACTGCGGTCAGTTTTTGAAGAGTAGCAGCGGCATTGGGGCCTTGCACGGCCAGCAAACTTATGTCATCACTTACATTCAGCATTTCTGCCCCAAAAGTATTGTGTGCTTTAATCCAGTTCCAGTCCTTTTCGATATTCGAAGCATTTACTACCAAGTAATAGTCATCGGCTGCGAAGCGATAAACCAAGAGGTCATCTACAATTCCGCCTTCATTATTAGGTAAGCAAGAGTACTGCACTTTCCCATCGCTCAATTTCGAAGCATCATTGGTTGTCACTAATTGTATTAAATCAAGTGCCTTTTCCCCTTTCACCCGAAACTCGCCCATGTGGCTTACATCAAACACGCCCACGCTGTTGCGAACGGCCAGATGTTCTTGGTTAATGCTGCTATATACAATCGGCATGTTGTAGCCAGCAAACTCAGCCATTTTAGCTCCGAGAGAAATATGTAATTGGGTGAGTGCAGTTTCTTTCATTTCATTTACTTTGAGTCCGCGAAGCTAATCATCGTATATGAAATTCAAAGAGCCTATTGCTGCTAAACAGATAGCCCATTGGATAAATGCCGAAATTATCGGTGACGAAACTGCTTTGGTAGCCGGATTGAATGAAATTCATAATGTGCAAACCGGAGATATCACCTTCGTAGATCACGAGAAGTATTATGACTTCACATTAAAATCTGCCGCTACTTTTATTCTTTTCAATAAAAAAATAGAAGCTCCTGTTGGGAAAACATTACTCTTTCACCCTCATCCATTCGAAGCCTATAATTTATTAGCGCAAAAATTTACTCCTGAATTGCGTGCCTCTGACACTATAGCGGCCTCCGCTATTATAGGAGAAGGGACTTTCATATACCCCAATGCATTTGTAGGCGAACAGGTAAAAATTGGAAAGAACTGCGTGATACATCCCAGTGCTACCCTCTATGCCTATACCGAAATTGGGGATAATGTAATTATTCATGCTAACACCACTATCGGATCGGATGCCTTTTATTATAAACGGCAAAGTGATAAGCATTACGACAAAATGCACAGCGCAGGGCGGGTGGTGATAGCCAATGAAGTGGAGATAGGTGCCGGTTGCACCATTGATGCTGGGGTATCGAGCGATACATTTATAGGTCGCGGCACTAAGATAGACGACCAAGTTCATATCGGCCATGATGTGCGCATAGGGGAAGATTGTATTCTGGCGGCTCAGGTAGGTATTGCCGGAAATACAAAAATTGGCAATCGTGTTACACTGTACGGAAAGGTAGCGGTGAACAAGAATATTGAAATAGGAGATGATGCTATAGTGATGGCCACCTCGGCTGTGCCCAACAGTTTAGAGGGAGGTAAAACTTATATCGGTTATCCGGCTGTGGAGGCAAGGGCTTTCGCGCGACAGGTGGCGGTGATAAAAAGACTACCTGAGCTATGGGAAAAGTGGAAGAACCTGTAAGGCTCTTACGTTCCATTTAAACACTTCATTTGCCCCTTTCTTCTAACTTCGCCAAGATTTATTGTCAGATTACCACATTGGTATTTTAGCACATTTACACTATGAGTTTACAACTGAAAAATAAAGTGCGGATAGTGACAGCCGCTTCCCTCTTTGACGGGCACGATGCCGCCATTAATATCATGCGCAGAATTATGCAGGCAAAGGGAGCAGAGGTGATTCATCTGGGTCACAACAGAAGCGCCAGAGAAATCGTAGAAGCTGCCATACAAGAAGATGCACAGGGCATTGCCATCACCAGCTATCAGGGAGGGCACATCGAGTTTTTTAAATACATGTACGATTTGCTGCAGGAGCGTAGTTGCGATCACATCAAAATATTTGGCGGTGGAGGGGGCACTATTCTTCCGTCTGAAATTGAAGAGTTGCAACAGTACGGCATTGCTCGCATCTACTCGCCAGATGACGGGCGAAAAATGGGACTGGAGGGCATGATTGAAGAAGTGATAAAGCAGTGTGATTTTGATACGACAATAAAAACGAAGCCCCGAAATCCGAAATCCAAAATAAATACCAGCGACTGGAAAGAAATTGCGCGATTAATCACCCTTGCCGAAAAGGGAAAGTCGGTAATTAAAAGTCAGAAATCTTCTATTCCCGTTTTGGGAATCACCGGTACCGGGGGAGCCGGCAAGAGTTCCGTTACCGATGAAATAGTGCGGAGGTTCTTAAAGAGTTTTCCTGATAAAACCATTGCTGTTATTTCAGTTGATCCGAGTAAAAAGAAAACGGGAGGAGCCTTACTGGGCGATCGCATTCGCATGAATTCTATTTCAAATTCGCGGGCTTATATGCGCTCCTTAGCTACCCGCGAAAGCGACCGGGCATTGAGCGAACATGTGCAAGAAGCCATAGACATTTGCCGGGCAGCCCATTTCGATTTTATTATCCTCGAAAGTGCCGGAGTGGGGCAGAGCGATGCTTCTATCCTCGACTATTGCAATGTAAGCATGTATGTAATGACTCCCGAATACGGAGCAGCTACCCAGTTAGAGAAAATAAATATGCTCGACTATGCCGATGTCATCGCCATCAACAAATTTGATAAGGCCGGAGCACTGGATGCCTTTAACGATGTGTGCAAACAATACAAGCGCAACCATCTTCTTTTTGAGGCAAAGAATGAAGACCTGCCGATAGTAGGAGCCATTGCCTCGCAGTTTAATGATGCAGGAGTCAATCACCTGTTTGAATTGCTGATGAATAAAGTGAAGGAAAAAACCGGAGTGGAATTTCCCGTAAAGCACACTTCGGCAAAAGCCACTACTTCCCGCTCGCAAATTATCCCTCCGGCTCGGGTGCGCTATTTGGCAGAAATTGCCGAAAGCAATGAAAACTATGATCAATGGGTAAGTGAGCAATGTGCCATTGCCCGTAAGCTTTATCAACTCAATGGAGTAGAGGCAGAACTGAAAAATCAAGCTGACATCAAAAACCTAATCAAGCATTACGAACTTCAATTACATCCCGACTGCAAAAAACTTTTAGACGCTTGGGAGAAAAAGAAGCAGCAGTACCAGGGAGAAACCTTTGCTTTTAAAGTGCGCAATAAGGTGTTGGATTTGCCTTTTACTTACAAATCTTTAAGCGGTATCAGCATTAGAAAAATTTACCTGCCGCGTTACAGCGATTGGGGCGATATTTTAAAATGGCAATTACAGGAAAATGTGCCCGGTGAATTTCCTTACACTGCCGGAGTGTTTCCGCTAAAGCGCGAAGGCGAAGACCCAACGCGCATGTTTGCCGGAGAAGGCGGCCCAGAAAGAACCAACAAGCGGTTTCATTATGTATCGCTGGGGCAGCCGGCTATTCGTTTGTCCACTGCGTTTGACAGCGTGACGCTTTATGGCGAAGACCCCGATCATCGTCCCGATATTTACGGCAAAGTAGGTAACAGTGGGGTAAGCATTGCCACGGTGGACGATGCCAAAAAACTGTACAGCGGTTTTGATTTATGCGACCCCAAAACTTCGGTGAGTATGACTATTAACGGTCCCGCGCCTATTATCCTCGCCTTTTTTATGAATGCGGCTATTGACCAGGAGTGTGAGAAATACATCAAAGAAAATGGAATTGAAATTCCTGATTTAAACGCCAAATCAGCTACACTCCAACCACAATACAATGGCAAACTTCCCAAAGGAAATAATGGCTTAGGGCTAATGTTACTCGGTAGAAGCGGAGAGGAAGTTTTACCCAAAGCAGTTTACGAAAAATTGAAAGCAAATGCACTCGCCTCTGTGCGCGGAACAGTGCAGGCCGATATACTTAAAGAAGATCAGGCACAGAACACTTGCATTTTCTCTACTGAATTTTCGTTGAAGCTGATGGGCGATGTGCAAGAGTATTTTATCCAACACGGAGTGCGCAATTTTTATTCGGTTTCAATAAGCGGCTATCACATTGCCGAAGCAGGCGCGAATCCCATTTCGCAACTGGCCTTTACATTAAGTAATGGCTTTACTTATGTCGAATACTATCTATCGCGCGGCATGAAGATTGACGACTTTGCGTCTAATCTCTCTTTCTTTTTCAGTAATGGTATGGATCCCGAATACTCGGTGATTGGTCGCGTAGCGCGTAGAATATGGGCTAAAGCCATGAAAAATAAATACAAGGCCAACGAGCGTTCCCAAAAGCTAAAGTATCACATTCAAACATCGGGTCGTAGTCTTCACGCGCAGGAGATTGATTTCAACGACATACGAACCACCCTACAAGCCCTCTATGCCATTTACGATAACTGCAATTCACTGCACACGAATGCTTATGATGAAGCCATCACCACACCTACTGAAGAAAGTGTGCGCAGAGCAATGGCTATTCAACTCATTATTAATCGCGAATTAGGTACGGCCAAGAACGAAAATCCCAATCAAGGTTCCTTCTTAATTGAAGAGTTGACAGACTTAGTAGAAGAAGCCGTTCTCACCGAATTTAAGCGTATTGCCGAGCGGGGCGGAGTGCTCGGGGCTATGGAGCGCATGTATCAGCGCAATAAAATACAAGAAGAGAGCCTGCACTACGAGTTCATGAAACACACAGGCGAATATCCAATTGTAGGGGTCAACACTTTCCTGAGCAAAAATGGCTCGCCCACAATTATCCCCAAAGAGGTTATCCGTAGCACCACTGAAGAAAAGGAATTTCAAATCACGGCTCTCCAGGCCTTTAAAAAGCGCCATTCGAAAAAAAGCGCTGAAGCATTGAAACATCTGCAACAGGCCGCCATGAATAACGAAAACCTCTTTGCCGAACTGATGGAAACCGTAAAGGTGTGCTCTCTTCGGGAAATCACTCATGCGCTCTTCGAGGTCGGAGGTCAATA
>CAZQYO010000026.1:0-8290 GCA_964597415.1 uncultured Chitinophaga sp. | reverse complement strand
CCGCAGAAATATGTGACACCGGAGATCCCGAACTTGTTTCGGGTCGGAGGTCAATACCGCAGAAATATGTGACACCGGAGATCCCGAACTTGTTTCGGGTCGGAGGTCAATTTCATTTCCAAACCCGGAAATATAAAAATCAGGCACCTTACTGTGGTGTCCTGTTCCTAAAGCCCTTGCACCACGTGTGTTTTTATGGTGGACATTGTTGGGCAATGATGGTTACGCTACTATAGATAAGCCCTTGTGTCTCGACAACTGATTCCCCTGTTTTGCGGGAACTTGTCGCCAGCAAACACCACAAGCTCCCCAAACGGAGAAACTGTTGTCAGTTAATACATCGAAAATTTCATTAAGCGCGATTTACAGTTCTACTAATTCTATTTAGGTTTTCTAAGTACCTTCGGAAGTTCTTTAAACAGGACTGTTTTGATTTTGAAGTAAATCCGGAGTAAAGAAGCGCAAGAAGGGTGGGGAAATCGGCCAGAGGGTACTATTCTTTACCTATATCCTTCAAACTATAGCGACTCATATACCGCCATCGTTTTCGCAGCAAACACTTTGTCGTTCATAGTTTGTGCGTGAGCGTAACCTTCCGAAATCATTTCGTTGCGCAATGCTGTATTTTTCAATACCTGCAAAATGGTATCGGCTAAATCTTCGGGCGAAAGCGGATCTACAAACAAGGAATGAGAGCCGGCTGCTTCCTCTATGGCTCCGCCCTTGGAGGCAATAACCGGAACTTTTGAAAACAAGGCTTCTAATACAGGCGCTCCGAACCCTTCAAACAAACTTGGGAAAACAAAAAGATGAGCTGCGCGATACACCTCCGGCAGGTCTTCGTTACGGATAGTAGTCACCACGTGAATTCTCTTTTGTAAGTCTTTTTTGTGGATTAATTCAGTAATTTCTTGGTGCAAAACGCCATTGCCTACCAGCACCAGATCTTCTTCTATTTCATCGTGTACCAAGTCAAAAGATTCAATCAGTGTTTTCTGATTTTTTCGAGGAAAGAAGGAGCCAACATTCAGAATATACTTTGGCGGCAACTTATATTTTTGGAGAGTTTCTTTATTCGGTATTGGATTTTTCTCCTGTTGAAAATCGGTAGCCACACCCGGATATATTACTTCTATCTTATTCTCCTCTACTCCATACATTTCTATCAGGTCGCGCTTTGTTTCGCGGCTTACGGCAATTATTTTGTGAGCGTGTTTAGCGGCATAGCGGGTCTTAATTTCATAAATCTGCCGGTCTATCCAGGGATATTGCTCCGTGTGTTTCACGAATATTAAATCGTGAATAGTAACCACACTTTTAATTTTCAAATCGCGAATTCCAAACGGAAGTTCATTGCTCAATCCGTGATAAATAGTTGGCTGCTCTCTTCTCAGATCTTCCTTGATTCCAAACGAGCGCCAAGCAGAATGAAAAATCTGATGAAACTTTCCGTTCGGGAAAAACAGTTTAAAATCTCCCGTGAGCTGGTGAAAAAATTCGTCCTTTGCCTTGGGAGAAAATAAGAGGTACTCCTGCTCCGGAAAATCGCGCATCAAAGCATGGAGCAGAATGCGGGCGTGATTTCCTAAGCCGGTTGCATTATTCAAAGCTCGCTTGGCATCCAATGCTATTCTCACCGCAGTTTGAGTTTAATTGCTCGAAAATACTTTAGAAATACTTCGCGACTTTGATGGTAACAAATAAAAAAACCTACTGCGCCATCTGTGCATCCGCGCTTAAAAAAGTAGTTGCGCACAAACTTAAACGGAGCACTGAAGATCATTTTGATTAGCAACCATAACAGGGGTCGGTGTTTCAACTGTTGCGCACTGATGTCGGCAAATTTCTCGCGTTGTTCCAGAAATGAATTTCGAGTAGGGTAGGTATTGTGCAGAATATCTCCCTCCAGATGTTGCACGGTTCCCTTGCCGTTCAATACAAATTTATCATGCGGATTAATCCCAGTCCATTCTCCTTTATGCCGGTTCCACAAACGCAACTTAGTGTCCGGGTACCACCCACAAGTTTTTATGGCTTCTCCACAATAAAAGTTTAAGCGATTCATGGTGTAGCCATCGGCCTTAAAATCTTTATTCAAAGCTGTGATAGATTGCTTCAAAGTTTCACTGAGGGTTTCATCTGCATCCAACGAGAGTACAAACTCAAATGACGCTTGCTCCTTTGCCCAGTTCTTTTGTTGTATGTGCCCGTCAAAAACATGCTGCACCACCCTTGCTCCGTTTTCTTCTGCAATTAGTTGGGTGCGGTCAGTAGAAAATGAATCTACCACAATCACCTCATCTGCGATATCCTTTACCGACTTCAGGCAGTGCTCAATTTGCGCTTCTTCATTGCCCGCAATAATGACTACCGAAAGTTTACTCTTCATTGCCAAACTGATTCATCATCAATAAAAGGAAGATAAGGTAAAAGCCCGTGCCCATTTGTTCTTCGAGACTGTGTTCGCTAAAAAAAGAAGAAAATAAGCTCAACAAAAAGACCACTGCGAGCCAATGGCGATATAAACCGGTGATCACGGGTGGGAGAAAGAATGCTATCAAAAAAAGCAGCAAACCAATAGTGCCCGTGGTAGCCAGCACCCAAATATATTGATTGTGCGGAAGACGATAATTTTGTAGAGAAACAGAAGGATAATCGCGTTGATATATGGCGGCACATTCTGCCTGCAAATCCCCTGCGCCACAGCCGAGCATCGGGTGTTGTTGCCAAATGCGGAGTCCGATTTTCATGGAAGCTAAACGCATTGCATCGCTATTGTCATTGATTTCACCTTTTTTATATTCTCCTACATCATACCACATGTAGCTGATTTTGTTGTGCAAACTGGGCACAAAAAAATAAGCAGCAATAGGAACAGAAACCGAGAGAGCGATAATCGCCATACCGACTATAAACTTCTTTTCGGAAATAATAAATCGAGCAGCCAAATACAGCAAACCGATATAAAGCGCAAGCAATCCGCTTCTCACACTCAAAATATGCAGAGCAACAAAAGCAAAACCAGACAGAAATAATTGAAGGTATTTCTCTCGCGGATTAAACAAATAAAGTTTTTGCTGGAGAAGATAAATGCCACAGAAAAAAGAGAAGCATAACATCAGCGAATAACGAATATGGCTGAACGGGATGTCGAGCGCACTGCCACGCAGAAAGGATTCGGTGATGGTGGTGTAATTACTGTAATAACGAAAGAGAATAACAAGGGTACTGGTAAAGAAGATGAGTATAAAGCTATAGAGAATAAGCGTAAAGGATCTGCTATTTAGCCGTTTTAATCCGGCAAAAGCAACAGGCAGCACGAGATAAGGAAGTTTAATACGCACCCATTTCAACCAGTCTGCTTTGTCTTCAGAATAGAGTCCGGAGAGCAGTACAATAAAAAAGTAGAGCGAAAGAATCCAAAGTTGTGGCCGTTTAAAATACTGAAGTAGCACCTTTGGAGATTGAAGGAGAAGTGGCGCTGCCAATAGTACCACCATACCAATAGTCACCAAAGCACGCGAACAGGTAAAGCCTATAAATATGAGTACACAGGCCATCACCGCCACCACATTCACAGGATTCTCAGAAAGGAATTGTTTGGTATAAATGCGAATATTCACGGATGCAGCAAAAACTGTTTATTATTCACCATTATCTCTCATATCTTCACGCACAAACATACAAGAGTTGAGCGGTAAAACGATTGATGATTATAAAACCCTGGCCCGTACCATTTCATTAGTGGAAAACGAAGCAGAAGGCTTTGAAAATATCCTTCAGCAACTGCAACCGAAGCCCATTCCAATAATCGGGTTTACAGGTCCTCCCGGTGCCGGCAAAAGCACGCTGTTAAACGCAGTGGTGGAGGTTTTATTGGCAGAGGGAAAGAAAATAGGAATGATCTTGGTAGATCCATCTTCTCCTTTCAACTTTGGTGCGCTGCTGGGGGATCGCCTCCGTTTGGCGGCTCACTTTACTCATCCGAATCTTTTTATTCGCTCCCTCGCTTCTCGCGGTTCGCTGGGCGGTTTGAGTGATAAGATAATCGAAGTAAGCGAGGTGATGATGAGCTATCCCTTCGATTATATTTTTATTGAAACAGTAGGAGTGGGACAAAGCGAAGTGGAAATTGCCGGCTTGGCCGACATCACCGTAGTTATTCTTGTTCCTGAATCAGGCGACTCTGTGCAAGCCATGAAAGCCGGCCTCATGGAAATTGCCGATATATTCGTCATCAATAAAGCAGATAGAGCCGATGCAGATTTACTGGCTAACTCTCTTTCGCATCAGTTGCGGATGAACGGGAAAGCCGGTATTCCGATCTTGAAAACGGTAGCCACAGAGTCGAAAGGAATAATAGAGTTGCTGGAAGCGATTACCGGCATCTATCAAACGAATAAAAACCCCGAACGGAAACAAATGTTGATGGCAGAAAAAGCACTGCGAATAATTGCCAAAATAAAAATGAAGGAAATCAAAACAGACATTCTGAAAGAACAACTGGCTAACGAAATGCAAAGAGAGAACTTTAATCTCTACACCTTTGTAAAACGTTTTATTTAATGTTGCGGCCTACCGCATCGGTCACAACATGATTACAGCCCTTGATATTGCTACTTTTCTCTCCCAATCGAGAGAGCATCTCACACTTGATGTGCGCTCTGAAGGAGAATACAACTATGGTCATATTCCCCATGCGATTTCTCTGCCTTTGTTTACTAATGAAGAAAGAAAAGCAGTGGGAACTACTTACAAGCAATATAGTCGTAACGAGGCTATTTTGTTAGGCTTGGATATTGTAGGAAAAAAGATGGGCGATTTTGTGCGCTTTGTTCAGCCATTAGTGAAAGAGAACAAAATATTTATTCACTGTTGGCGAGGTGGTATGCGCAGCAGTAGCATGGCCTGGCTATTTGATTTATTCGGATACGAAGTTTACCTACTCAAAGGCGGCTACAAAAACTATCGCCATTTAGTAACCGAAACACTGGCCAGTCCTTATCCATACATTGTGATTGGAGGAAAAACAGGAAGTGGAAAAACAGAGGTGCTGCACCAATTACGAGAGGCAGGAGAACAAATAATAGATCTGGAAGGGCTGGCCAATCATAAAGGTTCTGCCTTCGGAATGTTGGGTCAGCCTCCTCAGCCTTCCACCGAGCATTTTGAAAATCTTCTTCATCTTGAATTGTCAAGATTTGATTTAACCAAAAGAATTTGGGTAGAAGATGAAAGCAAGAAAATAGGAACCGTAGTGTTAGATAACCAGTTTTGGCATCATATCAAACATTCGCGGCTCATGGTGCTGGAACTGCCTGCACCGTTAAGAGTAAAACGCTTGGTGACCGACTACGCAGAAAACCAATCGGAGGGTTTAAAACAATCGCTGACCAATATCAAAAAGAAATTGGGTGGGCTTGAATGGAAGCGAGCGATGGATGCATTGGAGCAAAAGGATTTTGAAACAACTGCCGGTATTGCTCTTCAGTATTACGACAAAACATACGAGCATTGTATGACCCAAAAAGAAACCAAAGAAATTTATCGCTTTGTTTTTGAGGAAGACGATATGCAATCAATCACTTTCACATTGATTAAAGAAGCCAATAAGCAAGATGGAAAAAGTTAAGCTGACACAATTTTCGCACGGGGCTGGTTGTGGTTGCAAGGTCGCGCCAACGGTGCTCGAAGAAATACTCAAAAATTCTGGACCCGGATTTTTTTCGGAGAAATTATTAGTAGGTAACGATACTAAGGACGATGCGGCTGTCTATGACATGGGAAACGGAATGGCACTCATCAGCACCGTTGATTTCTTTATGCCGGTGGTGGATGACGCTTTTGATTTCGGAAAAATTGCAGCAGCAAATGCCATCAGCGATGTGTATGCTATGGGAGGTAAACCCTTTATGGCGGTAGCCGTGCTGGGTTGGCCGGTGAAAAAAATTCCGGTAGAAGTAGCGCAAGAAGTCATCAAAGGAGCAAAAGCTATTTGTGCCGAAGTAGAAGTAGTGTTGGCCGGTGGTCATACCATTGATTCTCCGGAGCCATTTTTTGGTTTGTCGGTAAATGGAACAGTCCATATTGCGCACCTTAAAAAGAACTGTACAGCCAAAGAAGGGGACTTGCTATACCTCACTAAACCCTTAGGCACAGGAATGTTGAACACAGCCTTAAAGCGTGGTCTAAAAACAGAAAAGGAAATACAACACGCAGTACAATCTATGTACCGCTTGAATAAATTCGGAGAAAAGTTGGGCCAATATGATTTTGTACACGCCATGACAGATGTTACCGGCTTTGCTCTTCTCGGTCATCTGTTAGAAATGTGTGAAGGAGCAAATCTCTCCGCAGAAATTGAATACGATAAAGTTCCCTTGATGGAAGGGATAAAAGAGTTAGCGGCAAAATCCGTATCTCCGGATGGTACGCTGAGAAATTGGAAAAGTTGTGAAACTAAGGTGGAAGGCATTCAAGCAGAATCATTGCTCACCTTATGCGACCCGCAAACCAGCGGAGGCTTGTTAGTAGCGGTAGATCGTAGCCACGAGCAGGAATTTTTGAATTTGGCAAAAGAGGGTAGTGAGACCGTGCATCAAATTGGTGAAATCACTTCGCGCAAGAAAAAATATATCCATATTACATGATGAACAAAATCATTCTTATTACAGGAGGTTCTTCCGGCATTGGTTTCGAAACCGCTAAAGCACTAGCCGCCAAAGGAGAAACGGTGTTTATAGTTGGCCGAAATGAAACGAAGACAGCAGAGGCGGTAAAAACAATTATTGAAACTACCGGAAACAAAAACATAAAGTATTTCTTGGCCGATCTCTCTTCTCAAAAATCTATCCGCCAATTAGCATCTCAGATACGGAGCGAACTGAATCATATAGATGTGCTCATCAATAATGCAGGAGGAGTTTTTTCGGATTTTAAACTCAGTGAAGACGGCTTAGAAATGACCATCGCCACCAATCACTTCTCCTACTTTTTATTGACCAATCAGTTACTTGAATTAATCAAAAAATCTGACGCGGGAAGAATCGTCAATGTAGCCTCCGGTTCGCACTACCGCGGTAAAATAGATTTCGATTCCTTCACTCAAAACATAGGTTTTTTCACGCTCTCAGCTTACGAACAATCAAAGTTGGCAAACGTGCTGTTTACACAAGAATTAGCAGAGAGATTGAAGGATACACACATTACTGTTAATAGTCTCCATCCGGGAATGGTAAAGACGCACATCGGCAATAAAGATATGCCGTGGTATGTATCGGCAGTATGGTCATTTATTACCAACCTCGCTGCTATTTCAGTAGAAGCCGGTGCTAAAACTTCTGTTTACCTCGCTACCTCTGACGAGGTAAAAACCATCAGCGGCAAATACTTTGATAAGTGCAAGCAAAAGGAAGTCGCTTCGCGAGCAAAGGACAAAACACTTCAGAAAAAGCTATGGGAAGTAAGTGAGCAACTCTGTCCTATTTCATAGTTCCTGTGAGTTTCCATTTCGAAGCTCTTTGCTGAAGTGAACGTTTAGCATCAGCTTTGCGATATATCACTAACAAATTCTCTTTTTGGGAAGTGAAATCCAGAAGAACTCTGCATTTTTTGTAACCTCTCTCCATGTTTTGCGTAAACAAAAACATTATCAGAACAGGCTTATGAAAACAGATACTACTCCAACTTTACCCAACTGGCCAATTGATGATGATGCAGAAGTTTTTGTAGAAGAGTCCAGCATAATCTAAGTCAATCTCGCAAAGGCAAACTCGTTAGTTTTCGATAGTTTGCACTTAAAATAAATGCAGCCCCCCAGCATACAAGTGCCATGATTATCATGGCACTTTTTATTTGTGTACCTGCGTGAAAATAAGGTAGGGTGAATAAGGCGATAAAGCACATCCGCAAAAACACATTGCTCATAAAAAAAATACTGTTGGTGCGTCCAATGATATGGTTGGGTATGTGATGAAAAAGATAAGTAATTCGCTGTACTCGGATAGCAGAGTTGCACATTCCAATTACAAACTGCGCCAAGTAAAATAGCAATAGTATTTTATTTAGCGCCATTAACCCATACATAAAACCCGCTATCAGCGAAAGAATAATCACAGAAAGTACAGCTCCTTTATCTCCCAACAAGCGGTGGGTCAGAAAGCCGGCAGCTAATGCTCCCAGTGAAAACGACATATCACCCAGTGCAAACACATCGCCTGCTCTATTTAAAAACGAATGTACATATACCGGCACTACATACATTGCACTCACGATAATGGTCAGAAAAACC
>CAZQYO010000025.1:5446-15340 GCA_964597415.1 uncultured Chitinophaga sp. | reverse complement strand
TGTGCGCAAACAGCGCTACAGCACGCCCGCCCGTGGGAGAGTGATGTGCCCCAAGTGGGCGCAGTAAGGCGCCAAATATTTTAAATTCTTAGAAGGAGCCGGAGAACCGATAAAAGCAGCGACCTGCTTTTTTTTAATCTGATTTTAATACCTTACAAATTCTTATGAGGCGATTAACGGTCATTATTGCAATTTCGTTTTGCTTGGTTAGCTGTAACCAACACTCGTCATCGGAGGCTAAAGAGAAGACGGTAGAGGCTGCTGCTTCAACAGCCGTTTCGGGGAATTTGACAGATGGGGTAAACGCTTTTGTGGTGAGCGACAGCAGTAATTACTGCAACTATGCGGGTGAAAAGGAAGATGCCAAACTTTACACTTTTCCGGTGCAAACCAAAGCGGTGGATATTACAAAAGAGATACTCAGCGATATTGGACTTCCCTCCAATTTTACTGTGCTGGCGGCTAATGTGCCCAATGCCATGGCCTATATGTATTCTAAAGGCGAGCAGGCCGGGAAGCGATATATCTTTTACAACCCTAAATTTTTTCTGGATGTGCAGGATTCTACACACACCGACTGGGCTAAAGTGAGTATTCTATGTCATGAAATCGGTCACCATCTGGCAGGGCACACCTTAACTACCGCCAAGCGCCCCGAGATGGAATTAGAGGCCGATAAATTTTCGGGCTTTATACTGCGCAGAATGGGAGCTACGGAACATGAGGCCATTGCGGCTATGGAAAAATTAGGAAGCGTGAAGGCCAGTGCCACTCACCCCGATAAATTTTCGCGCGAAGCCGCTATACTGGCGGGCTGGGAAGAAGCGGATTATAAGGAAGAAGAAATTGCTGCCCGAAGGGAGATTCACACCACTACGCAGAAAATTGCTGAACCGCCCAATAAGGCCATGCCGAAAGAAGAGCAACTGCCGGGGACTAACCAGGAGAAATGGAATACCGACAGTATTTTACCGAAAGCTCCTGTTCCAAACGAGGTAGCAGTGGTAACGGCTACGGTACTCCCCATTAAAGATTTCTATATCATCAACACCCGTGCGGTAAAAACCGAGAAGGAGGCGCGCCTCGAAACAGAAAAGCTGAAAGCCAAAGGATACAAAGCCGGGTATTTATGGATACCGGATTACCCTTCGTTGAGCAAAAACCGGTTGTTCACGGTGTACATCGGTCCATTTTTCTCTCAGTTTAATTGTGAGTTGGCCGTTGAAAATTACCGGAAAGACCATCCCGATGCTTACGGTACTTTAATTTCAGAAACGAAAAAGAGAGTGCAGATAAATGGCATAAGGAAAGTTTATACTAAGATAAATCAGTAGCGCTGTTTATTTCTCTACAAAGTACATCTTCATCTCCCCTTTGTTTTTGGCGACTATCTCGCCCCGGTAGCGGCAGTCGAAAAAAGGCTTGACTAATTGGTAAGTGGCTTCGCTAATATTCACTTTTCCGGCCTGTCCGCTCTGCTCCATACGAGCAGCTATATTCACTGTGTCGCCCCACACGTCATAAGCAAATTTTCGGGTTCCCACTATACCTGCCACCACACTTCCGCTGTTGATGCCTATGCGCAGGGCAAAGGCTTTGTCGCCATTTTTTATTCTGCGCTGATGAATAAAATCGCGAATCTCAATGGCGGCACTCACCATATCTTTGGCATGGTTTGAATTAGAAAGAGGTAGGCCGGAAACGGCTAAATAGGCATCGCCTACGGTCTTTATTTTTTCAATGCCATAGCGATCAATAATCTCATCGAAAGTTGAAAAACAAGTATGCAGCTCTCCCACCAATTCTTCCGGTGAGAGCCGTTCGCTCATTCGGGTAAAGTTGACAAAGTCGGTGAATAGCACGGTCACATTTTCAAAAAGCCGGGCCTCTGCATAGCCCTTTTCTTTTAGTTCCTCCGCTACTTCTTGGGGCAGAATGTTTAAGAGCAATTCTTCTGATTTTTTCTTTTCCGATTGCAGGTTATCGAAAGCCCGTTTTAACTCTACGTGGCGCAAGCGGTTAATTTCTGCTTCACGGGCATTCTTGTCCATTTCATAGCGCATTTGCAACTGCCCTAACTGTTGCAAGTTTTGCATATTCAGCACTTCGCGCTTTACCTCCACGTATTTTTTAAAATAGTCAAAAGCCTCGCGCAGCTTTCCCTGGCTTTCGTAAAGTTCTGACAACAGTTTGCAGGCCGTTCTTATCGCAAGTTTATCTGTTTTTGCTTCGGCCATTTGCAGTCCGGCTATCAAAAGTTTTTCTGCCCTATCGTAGTTACTTAATTTCAGTTCCACAGAACCAAGGTTGAGCATACTGCGAAGTTCATATATCGAAAGGCTCTGTTCCCGACACAGAACAAGGCATTTCTCGTACGTAGCTTTAGCCGTCAGGAACATTCCTCTCACTTCTTCATTGGCCCCTATGTTATTCAGAATTTCTACTTGCTTAAATTTTTCGTTCAGCAACACACATAATTCGTAGGCTTTATGGTTGGCCTTATCGGCCTCGTCAAATTTTTGCTGCAAGGTCAATACCACTCCCATATTCAAATAGCTGTCTGCTTGTAAATCTCTATCGTTCGTTTTAAGTGCATAGGCAAGGGCATCTTTATACATTTGTAAGGCATCATCGAGCCGGTTCAAATTTTGGAAGGCAATGCCGAGATTTATTTTCGTGGAAATGATGTGCTGCTCGTCTCCTAATTCTTCAAAAAGTTTTAGTGCCGTAAAGAAATGTTCAATCGCATTACCATAATCACTGATGCCGCATAACGCATTGCCCAGGTTATTATGAGCAGAAGAAATCTTTGTTGGGTCGTCTGTTTGACTAACTAACTCCATTCGCTTATGGAAACAGTGAACGGCCTCTACACTTTTACCCAAGCGGTGGTTACAAACTCCCATTACAAAAAGTGCTTCAGATTGAGCCTCTGCGTCCCCATCCATTTCGGCCAGATGCAAAGCTTTACCGGCCAACTGTAGTGAAACTTCCGGATCTTTCGACATTTGTAATTTGGCTTCTTTACTCAGTTGCGCAGCGGTAGGTGTATCCATGCGGAGGTAAATTTAACAGGGAATTCTTTAGGACAGAGAATTGATAGTATTGAAAATTAGTTTACCTTACGGCAAAATAAAAGATATGAAAAACAAAATTACCTATTACTCACTGTTGTGCTGCTTCCTGTTAGTTAGCGGTTTGACAAGTTGCAATAACCAACCAAAACCTCAAACAGAAACTGTTGCAGCGGACACTACTGCTGCGGAAAATCCCATGACTGCTGGCGATGGATATGCAGATCCTCAGGATAGAGATCCGGAAAATCCAAGCATACTGAACAATGGGTTTGTTTTTATTGAATCTACCGGAAGTGGAATCGGTGGCGCAAATTATTCTATCATGACCGATGGAAAAGTAGTAAGTGAAGGAGTTACCTCTGAAAAAGGGGACTTTGCAGCCGACTTAGAATCGGGCAAAACATATTCGGTTTCCGTATCTGCTAAAGGGTATAAAACTCAAACTGCGAAGCTGGTTTATAAGACCGGTGACGTGATCAAGGTTGGGTTGAAGTAAAGAGGGGGAATTTTTGTAAATAAGCCGGAGCCTTTAAAACGCTCCGGCTTATTCTTTTTCTATGACTTTATCAGCAAGAAGTCTCTCCTATTCCATTAATTCGCACCAAATAAATCGCTATGTTTTCATCCCTTCGTTCTATCCTTATTCTCACAGTAGTTATACTTCTCACTTCCTGCGGTGGTAATTCATCGAAATCGCAAGAACAAAAAGAAGGGAAAGGCGGCATCAAGTACGGAGGCGTATTCCGCTATAACGAGACCGAATTTTTCAAAAGCCTCTATCCGCTTAGCGTGACTGAAGTGGTGGGGCACCGCATCATCACGCAGATATACGAAGGCATGGTGCGCTTCAATCCCAAAGACCTGACCGTAGAGCCGATGCTCGCCAAAAGCTGGGAGGTGGACAGCACCACTACCGTTTATACATTTCATCTCCGCAAAGGAGTTTACTTTCACGATGATCCCTGCTTTCCGAATGGCAAGGGGCGCGAAGTGACTGCGCAGGATTTTGAATATTGCCTCACTTTGCTTTGCACTCCCGACTCTAAAAACAATGGCTTTAGTTTCTTCCGAGACATCGTAAAAGGTGCTTCGCCCTATTATGAGGCTCTGCAAAACAAGCAAAAGCCGGAAAGCGCAGTGGCCGGCATTCAAGTGCCCAACGACTCAACGCTGCAAATTACTTTGCAACAGCCCACAGCCGATTTTTTGGAGCGAATGGCTTTGCCGTTTACCGCAGTTTTTCCCAAAGAAGCGGTGGACTATTACAAAAATGACATTCTCCGCCACACTGTTGGCACCGGCCCGTTTTATCTGAAAGCCATGAAGGATAATGAAACGGTGATTTTAGCGCGCAATGAAAAGTATTGGGGCAAAGATGAATTTGGCAATCAGTTGCCGTACTTAGATGGGGTAAAGGTTTCTTTTATTAAAGAAGATAAAACGGATATGCTGGAATTTTTGAAAGGTAATTTCGATTTGAAATACCGATTGCCTTTTGATATGATTGACGACATATTAGACGAAAACAATCAACCGAAAGGGGAATACAAAAAGTATATTTTTCAAAACAAGCCGGAGCTGAGTAATCAGTTTTACGGCTTCCTTATTCCCGATAAAATTTTTGGAAATAAAGATGTTCGATTAGCCTTTAATTACGCTATTGATCGCACCAAAATTGTGGACTACTCCGCCAAAGGAGAAGGAATACCCGCCATGTACGGTTTTGTGCCAATGGGAATGCCGGGCTATGACAATACCTTGGTGAAGGGTTATACTTTTGACCTGAAAAAAGCCAAAGAATATATGGCGAAAGCCGGTTACCCGAATGGAAAAGGGTTCCCGAAAGTGACGCTGGAAATAAATAGCGGTGGAGGCCGCAACGAAAAAATTGCCGAAGCAGTTCAGAAAATGCTGATGGATAATTTGAATATACAGGTAGATATTTCGCAGGTGGTTTGGGCACAACACACCAATAATGTAGAAACAGGGAAAACTAATTTCTGGCGTTTTGGCTGGGTTGCAGATTATCCCGATCCGGATAACTTCCTCAACCTGTTCTATGGAAAAAATGTCCCTAAAACTTTTGCGGAAGCCTCTTACATGAATCCTACACGGTATTCAAATCCGCAGTTCGATAAGTTATTTGAAAAAGCAATTGCTACGACCAATGCTGCCGAAAGGAATCAACTGTATGTAAAGCTCGACCAAATGATTATTGACGATGCTCCCGTGCTGCTGATATATTTCAGTGTAAATCGCAGACTACTTCAGCCTTACGTGCGCAATTTTGAAAACAATCCGATGGAATACCGGAGTTTGAGAGAAGTGTGGTTTGACCGGTAAAAGAAGTAGTTTCCTAAAAATTCTATTTTACAACATTCCTTTACTCGAATCGTTTTATCATTGCGTAAATGCACTCCTTCGGGACATAGGGGTTTACTTATGGAAAACAGGCGTTTGTAGTATCTTCGATTCGGCTCATGGCAACGTATTCCAACTCATATAACTCACTGATCGAAAAGCTGGACGGCTTTATTCGTAAATATTATACGAATCAGATTATCCGTGGAGCCATTTTCTCTGCCGTGTATGTATTGGCATTTTTTCTCGCCATCAACCTGATGGAGTACTATCTGTATTTATCTCCATTACTGCGCAAATTTCTTTTCTACGGATTTCTTCTTTCATCCGGTGTTTTCATTGCGCGGTTTGTAGCGTATCCCCTTTTGCATTATTACCGCTTGGGGAAAATTATATCTTACGAACAGGCGGCACAGATCATTGGCACTCACTTCAGTGAAGTAAAGGACAAGCTGCTGAATATTCTTCAATTGAATAAAACGGCTGCTTCAGCAGATTCAGAGTTACTGCTGGCGGCCATTGACCAAAAAGCATTTGAACTAAAGCCTATTAACTTTTCTATTGCCATTGATTTGAACAAGAACAGGAAATACCTCCGCTACTTGGCTCCGCCTTTACTATTATTTCTCTTTATTCTGATTGCTGCGCCTAACGTGATTAAGGAAGGAACTAAGCGCCTCTATCACAACGATACTTTTTACGAAAAAGAAGCTCCGTTTCAATTTGTGGTGCAGAATAAGCAATTAAAAGCTTTGCAGTTTGGCAGTTTTGAATTGCAGGTAAAAATTGAAGGCGATGCCTTGCCCTCAGAGGTTTACTTAGAGTCTGACAACAATTCGATTAAGCTGAAAAAAAAGGATAAGGATCTTTTTATCCATGATTTTGAGAACCTTCAAAAGTCAACCGTATTTCAACTCACCGCTAATGGTTTCCATTCCAAAGAGTACACGCTTGAAGTAGTTTCTAAACCCGTAGTGGTGGGGTTTGAAGTAAACTGCGACTACCCTACCTACACCGGCAAAAAAGATGAGGTGCTGAAAAATATAGGCGATTTGGTAGTTCCGGCAGGCACTAAGCTGAGTTGGCGATTCAATACGCAAAATGTAGAGATGATTGATTTTGTGTTAGGCGATAGTACTCATCGAATTAATAGAAGTGGAACTGATGAATTTGCTTTCAACAAAACATTTCTACAAAGTGCTACTTACACGGTAAAGGTTTCCAATAAAAATTTACCCAATGCCGATTCGGTTTCTTATTCACTAAACGTTACTCCCGATTTATATCCCGTGATTGCGGTAAACGAGCAGCGCGACACTGCCGCACAGAAGTACTTCTACTATATCGGTGAAGTGTCTGATGATTATGGCTTGCATAAACTTACTTTCAATTATCAGATTACCAGAGGCGACTCCTCTCCGTCTGCCATGAAAAGTGTTGAGGTGCCTATTACTCCGGGGCTTACTTCTCGTTTTACTTACTATTGGTCTCTCACCGATTTTGCCATTAAGCCGGGCGATAAAATGACTTACTATTTTGAAGTGTGGGATAATGACGGCATACACGGCAGCAAAAGTACCCGCAGCAACATGATGGCCTTTGATATGCCGGGCATGAATGAATTGAACAAGGAAATTGCAAAAGATAATAATGAATTGAAGGAGGAGATGAAGAATACCATGAATGATGCGAAAAAGATGAAGGACGAGCTACAGAACCTGAAGAATAAGTTGATGGATAAGGAGAACCTGAACTGGGAGGACAAAAAAAATCTTCAGGACAATATCGAAAAACAGCAACAGCTACAGGAACAACTGAAACAGATGAAAGAAAAGCTGGCACAGAATTTTGAAAAGCAGAATGAGTTTAAAGACATACCGGAAAGCATCAAGGAAAAGCAAAAAAATCTGCAAGACCTGATGGACAAAGTGATGGATGATGAAATGAAAAAATTGATGGACAAATTGGAGAAGATGTTGGAGGAATTGCAAAAGAAAGATGCCCTCGATAAAATGACCGATATGCAAATGAGCAATGAAAATTTAAACAAGGAGTTGGATCGCATGTTGGAGTTGTTCAAAAAATTAGAGTTTGATCAAAAGCTGCAAGAAACTGCTGATAAGTTGGAGAAGCTCGCAGAAAAGCAGGAAGAATTAGCGAAAAAACAAGAGGACAATGCAGATGGAAAAGACGCTAAAAATGCAGAGGAATTAAAGCAGGAGCAAGATAAACTCAAAGAAGATCTGAAGCAGGCCAAGCAGGATATACAAGACTTGAAGAAACTAAATGAAGAGACCAAAAGTCAGCAAGATTTCAAAGACATTGAGAAGAGTTTAGAAACTGCCGATAAGCAGATGAGTGATGCGCAACAAAATCAACAACAAAATCAAAATAGTAAAGCATCGCAAAATCAAAAGAGCGCAGCCAAAAACATGGAAGATGCTTCACAGAAGTTGACAGATATGAAAATGCAGATGGAGCAAGAGGAGGCCGCAGAAGACATGCAAGCTATCCGACAGCTACTCGAGAACATCGTGACGCTTTCATTTGATGAAGAAAAACTTATGAATAGCGTGAAAGTGACCAACATAAATAATCCGAAGTATGTGCAGTTAATGACAGAACAGCAGCGTATTCGCGAAAACTCAAGAATGGTGGAGGACAGTCTTTACGCACTGGCCAAAAGGCAAGATCAGATAAAATCATTTGTGACCAAAGAAATTGCCAACGTTAATAAACATCTGGTACACGCCATCAGTGATATGGAGGATCGAAACATAGTAAAAGTACTGGCTGATCAGCAATTTGTGATGACCGGCTACAATAACTTGGCGCTGATGCTTAGTGAAGCACTTCAGCAAATGCAACAGCAAATGAGCGAAAGCCAACAACAAAAGCAGGGGATGAAGATGTGTCAGAAATGCAAGAAACCCGGAAATGGCCTTCCGAATTTGTCGAAGATGCAGAAACAACTGAATGATAAGATTTCGCAATTAGGCGAGATGATGAAGAAAGAGGGACAGGGTCAGCAAGGTGGCCGGCAGGGTATGAGCAAGCAGTTTGCCGAGATGGCGCAGATGCAAGAACAAATTCGAAAGGAATTAGAACGCATTAATCAACAGGAGGGAAAAGATGGAAAGGGACAGTTGGGAAATCTGGGGGATGCCATTAAGCAGATGGAGGAAACGGAGAAAAGTTTAGTGAACAAACAAATTACGGCAGAGATGATGAAACGTCAGCAGGATATTATGTCGAAATTGTTAGATGCGGAAAATGCCCAACGGCAGCGAGAAGAGCAACCTGAAAGGGAGTCACACACCGGCAAAGAAACCGAACGAAAGATGCCCCCTTCTTTGGAGGAATATCTGAAGGCAAAAGAAAATGAAACCGACTTGTATCGCACCGTTCCGCCAGCCCTGCGACCGTACTATAAAAATTTGGCGGAAAAATATTTTAGAAGCATAACCATTCAACAATGATTTCAGTATAAAGAATTAGTTATTTTTAGCCCCTCCCCCTGAAGCGAGCACAATGTTTTTTATTTCATCATTTATCCTATTTTAGCGCATGTTAACTGATACTGTGAAATCAATAAAAATAAAATCGAACCCCCAAAACTTAGCTATCGTAGAAAAGTTTATTGACGACCTGAAGAATGAATTTAATATAGGTGATGATGCCTATGGAAACATTCTGATATCGCTCACCGAAGCCGCCAATAACGCTATAATCCACGGCAATAAAAGTGACGAGAGCAAAGAGGTGGAAATTATTTATGGCTTAGATGACAGGGGCAAGAATCTTACAGTGATTATGAAAGATGAAGGTCCGGGATTTGACTATAACAATTTACCCGATCCCACCGAAGCCGAAAACCTCGAAAAGACCAGTGGCCGTGGAGTATTCCTTATTATGCAGTTAGCCGATATGGTCGTGTTCAGCGACAATGGGGCTACAGTAGAAATGCAGTTTAAGATTTAGGCACTCTTCTTTCTTTATAAAAAGACCCCGATAGTTCAAAACTATCGGGGTCTTTTGTCTTAAACTTTAGGGTATTAAACGATAGTCCAGGTCTTATTGCCGCTTAAAATTTTATTCAGCGGCATTCTTCCTTTTTTACTCTGCACTTCATCTAATTGTTGTTGTACATCAGCATCAAAGCAGGCTCTTTCCTCCCGGTAAAATACACCAAAGGGGCGAGGGAAATGATCGCGCTTCATATCGGCAAAGCGAGCGAGAATGAAAGCCTTGTTTTTGTCATTTTCATCGTGTATCCAAAGATCATCCTTCGATACGCCTTCTGCTAAATCTACTATCACGGGATTAAAGCCATCTAACTTAATTCCTTTATTTTCAATCTCAACAACACGCTCTTTAAAAATTTTATCTTTCTGTTGATTCTTTTCTTTATTATTAAGCTTTTTATATGCTTCTAAATAATCATTATAATTTTTTG